>JANXPS010000049.1 GCA_025357175.1 Deltaproteobacteria bacterium
GATGCCGAGTTCGAGCGGATGTCGCGGGGGCGGGCATTCCCGATCAGCTTCATCGCGGCCGACATCAACGGGCTCAAGCAGGCCAACGACCGGCGCGGAAACGCGGTCGGCGACGAACTCATCGCACGGGTGGGCCAACTGCTTCGCAGCCACGTCCGGGGGGACGACATCCTCTCCCGGATCGGCGGCGACGAGTTCGTCGTCATCCTGCCGAATGCCGACGCGGCGGCGGCCGAGATGATCATCTCGCGCATCCGGCTCGCCATCGAGGCCGCGAACACCGATCCCGATCTCATTCCCATCTCGCTTTCGATCGGCTCGGGAACCGCTCCCACCGCCCAGCGGATGGCGGACGCTTTCAAGGAAGCCGACGACCGGATGGTGATCGACAAGGCGGCGCACTACCTCAAGTAGCCCCGGGGCCGGTCCCGCTGCCCGGAATCCCGCCCGGAATCCCGCTTGACGTTGCGCCCTCCTTCCGTCCACAATGTCAGGACGGAAGTTCCCGTCGGGTGGCAACCGCGCCGAAATCGGTCGGTACGCGTTGCCACTGGGAAGATGGTTCAAGTCCATCGCTGCCCCGCAACTGTAACCGGCGACGAAATCCACACCGCACCCTCCGCTCTTTAGGGAGGGGCAAGCCACCGGGCGCCATGCGCCTTCGGGAAGGCGTGGAAAGTAGGCCGCGGCCCCCTGCAAAGAGGTTGGCCGCCGAAACCGGAAGCCAGGAGACCGGCCCGACGTGAGTTTTCCCGGGATACCTTTCGTGGGAGAAGGGTCGGGAAACGCGGGTCAAGGGCGTCATTCGCGCATTGCCTGTCATCGTTCCCCCTCCTTGTCCCCGTCGGGGAAATGGCGGGGGATTATTTTTGGCGCATTCATCGTACGACACGAAATCGGGTGGGCGTTGGCGTCATGCGCCGAGCGCAATGCTTTTCCTCCTGATGCTCGTATTCGCGCCCCTCCCGGCTGACGCCTTTTACCCGGCCCGCGCCCCTTCCGACGCATTCCCCCTGGCCATCAAGGACGACCGCGGCGCCACCATCCGGCTCGCGGCGGAACCGCGCCGGGTCGTATCGCTCGCCCCCAGCATGACCGAGATCGTCTTCCTCCTCGGAAAGCAGTCCGTGCTGGTCGGCACGACCCGCTATTGCGATTTTCCTCCCGCCGCCGCGAAACTCCCGAAGGTGGGGGGGATATCGGACCCCGACATCGAGCGCATCGTTTCGGCGTCGCCCGACCTGGTGCTGTGCACGAGCGACGGCAACCCGAAGGAAAAGGTCGAGGCGATCGACGCGATGCGCATCCGCGCCTTCTGCGCGGCCCCCCAGAATCTCGCCGGCATTTACGCAACGATCGAACGGGTCGGTTCCCTGCTCGGCGTCCCGGCGGAAGGCAGGCGGCAGGCCGGGTTGCTCCGGCTGCGCGCAGAGCGGGCGAAGCGGCCCGTTTCCGTCAAGGGTCCGCGCGTGCTTTTCGTCGTCTCGACCAGCCCGGTCATCGCGGCGGGCAAGGGCACGTTCATGGACGAACTGATCCGCCTGTCCGGAGGCGCCAACGCGGCCGACCGGTACGGTACGCGCTACCCGCGGCTCTCGACCGAGGATCTGCTGACCGCCGCTCCCGACGTGATCGTGGTCGCGTCGATGGTCGGCGTCGACCGCTTCCCGGCCGAGGTGACGCGCTGGAAGCAGGTGCCCGCGTTCCGCGAAGGCGCAGTCGAGTATGTCGACGGCGACATCGTGACGCGCCCCGGCCCGCGCATGGTGGACGCGCTCGAAACGGTTTCCCGCCTCCTCGACCGCTGGCGGGCCGCACACCCGGGTCGGCGCTGAATGCGCCCGCTGGTCGTCTATCCGCTTCTGGGCGCGGCATTCGCGGGCGCCATGGCGCTGTCGCTCGCGACCGGGTCGACGCACATCCCGCCGGGCGACGTGCTCGCCGCCCTGTCGGGCGGCGGGGCCGACACGGCGGCCCGCGTCGTGCGCGAACTGCGGCTGCCGCGTGCGCTGCTCGGGGCGATGGTGGGCGGCGCGCTGTCCGTGTCCGGCGTCGCGTTCCAGGCGCTGCTGCGAAACCCCCTGGCCGACCCGTACATCCTCGGCGTCTCGGGCGGTGCGGCGGTCGGCGCGCTGATCGCGTCGCTTTTTTTGGCAGGGGCGTTCCTGCCGCTCCCGGCATGCGCGTTCCTGGGCGCCGCGATGGCCGCGACGGTCGTATTCCTGCTGGCCCGGCGGGGCGGCGGAGTGACGCGCGAGCGGCTCGTGCTGATGGGCGTCGTCGTCGGGGCATTCCTCAATGCGCTCATCATGATGATGGTGACGATGGCCCCGCCCGGAAAGATCCCGGGCGCGATCTACTGGCTCATGGGCGACCTCGGACAGGGGACGCTTCCAAGGGTCTTCCTCCTTGCGCCGTACGTGCTGATCGGCCTCGTCGCATTGATGACGATGTCGCGCGGCCTCGACCTGCTGCTGCTCGGCGACGAGGCGGCGTTCCACGCGGGGCTACCGGTCGAGCGCGTCAAGACGGTGCTTTACCTGACGGCGTCGCTGCTCGCCGGCTCGGTCGTCGCCGTATCCGGGCTGATCGGCTTCGTCGGCCTGATCGTGCCCCACGGCGCTCGCGTGCTGGTCGGATCGGCCCACCGGAGGCTGCTGCCGGCCGCGCTCCTGCTCGGGGCGGCGTTCCTGACGTTTGCCGACGTCGCGGCGCGCACGCTGTCGCCCTCGGGCGAACTGCCCGTGGGCGCCGTGACCGCGCTCGTCGGCGCGCCGTTCTTCCTGGCGCTTTTGCGCGGCAGGCGGGGCGGGCCGTGACCGCCCCCGCGCTGGCGGCGCGCGGCGTCTCGTTCCGGTACGGCGGACGCGCGGTGCTGTCGGATGTTTCGTTCGCGCTGCAGGCGGGCGAAGTCGCCATCGTGCTGGGCCCCAACGGCGCGGGGAAAAGCACGCTCCTGCGCCTGCTCTCCGGGACGCTTCGCCCGGCGTCCGGCGATGTCGCCCTGTTCGGGCGTCCGCCGGCCGACTATTCCCGCCGCGAGATGGCCCGCAACCTGTCGGTCGTGGGACAGGACCCGCCTGTCGATTTCCCCATGTCGGTCGAGGAATACGTGGCCCTCGGGCGTTTTCCGCACCTGGGGCTGTTCGGCGGGGCCTCGCCCGGCGACCGGGAAATGGTGGCGCGGGCGCTGGCGTCGGCCGGGCTGACCGATCTCGCGGAAAGACCGCTGTCGGCGCTCTCGGCCGGCGAGCGGCAGCGGGCCGCCGTCGCGAGGGCGATCGCCCAGGACGCGCGCGTGATGCTGTTCGACGAGCCGACCGCCTTTCTCGACATCCGCCACCGGGTGTTGTTCCACGAGATCGTCGAGCGGCTTGCGGAGGAGCAGGGCGTCGGCGCGCTGGTCGCGTCGCACGACCTGTCGCTTTCCGCCGAGTACGGCGATCGGATCGTGCTGCTTGCCGGCGGCCTGGTGATGGCCGACGGGAAGCCGGAAGAAGTCCTGACGCCGGAAAACGTGTTCGCGGCGTACGGAGTCGAGGTCGCCTGCGACCGCAACCCGGCGACGGGGGCGGTGCGCATCACCCCGGTCCGGCGAAGGAGGATCGGACGGGAACCGAACCGGGACCCGAAGTAAGAACAAGGCAGGTTCCAACGAGGGCGGGAACCGGGGAAGGCCGTGGGATTCGGCCGCTGCCCCGCAACCGTAAAGGGAACGAAACCCGCAGAAGTGCCACTGGGGAATCTCTCGGGAAGGCGCGGGGAGTAGGCAGTCGTCATGACGCCCGAAGCCGGAAGATCCGGACCGCCCCATTTCAACCCCCTTTCGAGGGCAAAGGAGGATTCATGCGGTACGGAAAAGGAAGCATGGCTGTCGCCGTGCTGCTGGCGTGCTTCGGCATGCCGGCGTGGGCGGACGAAGACAACGTGACGCGGGTCGAGCCGGTGCAGGTGACGGCGACGCGCATCCCGCGGAAGGTGAGCGAACAGGCGTCCTCGGTCAGCGTGGTCACGCGCGAGGACATCGAGTTGCAGAGCCCGCCGCTTGCGAGCGATCTCGTGCGCAACCAGCCCGGGGTCGACGTCCTGCGCTCGGGAAGCCCCGGCGGGATCGAAAACATCAAGATCCGGGGCGGCCGCGCGGCCCACACCCTGGTGCTGATCGACGGGTTCCAGGTGAACAGTCCGATGCGCGGCGAGTTCGACCTCGGTGCGCTTCCGGCCGACATCTTCGACCGGGCGGAAGTCGTCCGGGGAGCCCAGAGCGCGCTTTACGGTTCCAGCGCGATCTCGGGCGTCGTCAATTTCATCCCCCGGAAAGGGGCGGACGCCGACCGGGGCGGAGCCGGCCTGTCCGGAGGCAGCCATAACTCGCTTCAGTGGAACGCGTTCGGCCGGGCGGGAGAAGGCGAACGGAACCTGATCGTCCAGGGGAACGGCTTCCGCGGCGACGGCATCATGGCGAACGACGGCATCGAGATGACCTCGTTCCTGGCCGCGGGAGAACTTCCCGTCGGCGAGCGCAACCGGCTCCACGCCATTTTCCTGTCCACCGACGAGCAGAAGCAGGTCCCCATCTCTCTGTTCGTTCCCCGCAATACGAACCAGCTCGACGTTCGCCGGTCGAACCTCGTCGGCGCGAGATGGGAGACGGATCTCTCGAAGATGCTGACCGTGATCGCCTCCGGCAGCTACCAGGACGACTACTTCAATATCGACAACCCGCCGGCGCCCGGGAAGTTCGCCTTCACTTCGCTTACGAAGTCGCGAAGGAACACGGCCGACCTCCAGGCACGCTTCTCGCCGAACCGCTATTCGACGAGCATCCTGGGCGGGGAGTACGTTCGGGATCACGGCTTCAACGAATTACGCTCGGTTCCGCCGAGCCCGTTCGATTTTCCGGCCGTCAGCGAGGGGCTCTTGACCCGGTCCCTTTATTTCCAGCAGGAATTCCGGCCGACCGACCATTCGGGGATCAGCCTCGGGGGCCGGTTCGAGCGTGCGGGCGACCAGCCGGCCAAGTTCAACCCCAAGGCGGGCGCCTACTGCGAGCTCCCCGGAGGCACGATCCGGCTCCGCACCGCGGCGGGACGCGGGTATCGCGTCCCGGCGATCCTCGAGAAGTTCGATGCGTTCCTGGGGAATCCGCAGCTCAAGCCCGAGTCGGCCTGGTCCTACGAGGCGGGCGCCGATGCGGCCTTCGCTTCGAAACGGGCGAAACTGTCGGCGACCTGGTTCTACGAGGACTTCCGCGACATGATCGATTTCCCGGCGCCGACGTTCGTCGGAGCGAACGTGCCCCGCGCGTTTTCCAGAGGCGTCGAAGGATCGGCCGACCTCGCCCTCGTCCGGAGCGTCCGCCTGATCCTGGCCTACATGTACACCGAAAGCTGGGTGCCTCAGTTCCAGAGCGCGGTGACGGCCGTTCCGAAGCAGAGGGGCACCGTCTCGATGGTCGCGAATCCCCTTTCCGGACTCGAGACGCGGGCGGACTGGCACGTGGAAAGCGACATGCTCGATTCCCCGCCGAATGGCGAGACGCGCCGCCGCCCCGGTTTCGCGAGGGTGGACCTGTTCACGAAATACGGTTGGTCCCCGGCCGGCTCCGGCGTCCGGGATGTGGCGCTGACGGGCGAGATCCGCAACGTGCTCAACCGCGACTACGAAGAGCGCAGGGGGTACCCGGCGCCCGGCATCACCTTCATGGTGGGGACGCAGATCCGCATCTGACACGGCACCCGGGGGCGGCGCATCGCAGCCCCCGGGTGGTTCATCAAACCAGAATGCGCAGGAACCGCGAATTTGGCGGGAAGGAAATGGAATGAGTCGCGGTCACGAGGAGATTATCGAAAATCCGGAGAAACGGTCGGGGTCGTCGAGGGCCGGGACGGCGCTGGCATTTTCGATCGCTCTCCATCTGGTTGCCCTGGCGGTCCTGGTTGCCGTGGTCGCGCTGACCCCGCCGGTCCCGCGGATCGTCTGGTTCGACCTGACCGTCCCGGATTTCGAGGGTGCGATGGCGGCCATGTCCGGCCGGGCGCCCGCGGCAGCGCCGGGTTCGGCCCGGCCTGCGAAGGTCCCGGCCGGAATCCACGGCCCGTCCCGGCCGGTTACCGGGCCGGTTGTCGCGCCGTCGCTCCCGCCGTCGTCCGCTGCCCCGTCGTCGCAGGCCGCACCACCCGCGAGTTCGGCCGCCCCCGCTTCGCCGGAATTCGCGGCCGGTGAAAGTACGCCCGCCGTACCCATCGCGCAAGTCGCGCTTGCGGCGACGGTCGCCCACGTTGCGGCCCCGGCGGTTCCCCGGTCGGCCGGGTTGGCTGACGGTGTTTCGGGGTTCCCTCCCGTTTCGTCTTCGACGGGTTCTGCGGTCATTCGTGAATCCGGCTCTGGAAGCGGGTTTGCGGGGGGGGCGACATCCAGCGGGAGCGGTGCGGGACGAGGCGGCCTGTCGGCCGGCACCGGAACCGGCGGCGCCTCGGCCGTGCACGGCACCCGCCGCGAGGGCGACGCGGGGCAGGCCTTCGGCGACGGGACGGGGGCGGTTCCGCGCGCCCCCCGCGCCCTGCGCGACCGTATCCAGTCGCGGGTCGCCTATCCTGCCGAATCGGTCCGGCGGGAAGAGGAGGGCGAGGTGCTCCTGCGGGTGTTCGTGGGCGCAGGCGGCGCGCCGGGCGAGATTCGTCTCGAGCGAAGCAGCGGCATCCGCCGCCTCGACGACGCGGCCCGCAGGGGCGTCAGCGGCGCCGCTCCGCTCCCGTCTTCCCCCGGCTGGTACGAGGTCCCCGTCCGCTTCTCGCTTCGCTGACCCGCCCCCGTCATCCCCCGGCCGCCGGCGGGTTCCCGCCGGAAGTCCCCTGAACCGCCCTTCTCGACAGATACTCGCGGAACATCGCGTCCGCCTCGGCGGTCCGTCCCTCGGACAGATACTCGATCCCGAGGTTGTTGTAGGGGTCGGGGTAGCCGGGCCGCTCCCGGATGGCCTCGAGGAAGCATTTCTCCGCCTCGACGTGTTCCCCCCGCATGGACCGGATGTTGCCCATGTTGTTGTACGCCTCGGGATACCACGGCTGGATGACCAGCGCGAGCCGGATCTGTTCCAGCGCCTCGTCCGTCCTCCCGAGGCGGGCCAGCACGGCGCCGTAGTTGTTGCGGGCGCTCGGGTGGAACGGTTGCCTCGCAAGCGATGCCTCGAAGTGTCCGGCCGCCTCGGACAGTTTCCCGGTTTTGGAAAGCACCATGCCCAGGTTGTTCTCGGCGAACCAGTTGCCCTTCGTTACGGCGATCGCCCGGCGATAAACCGTCTCGCTGTCGTGCCAGTATTCCGCCTGCGTCCGGCAGGCGAAGCCGAGGCTCGCAAGCACGAGCAGCGCGCCCGCGGCGAGCGTCCGCCGGATCACCGGGCGATCCGGGAGGAGCGCCGGGATTCCCCACGCGGCCGCGATGAACAGTCCGATCGCGGGCAGGTAGCTGTACCGGTCGGCGATGAACTGTTCTCCCACCGGGACCAGGCCGATCACCGGGACGAGCATGCCCAGGAACCAGAACCCGCCGACCGGGAGGCAGGGGAGCCGTTTCCGGAATCCCAGGGCAAGGGCGGCCAAAAGGAAAAGGAGCGCCGCCGCGCCCGCGGCCACCGGGACCGGGAAGGGCGTTGGCGGCTTCGGGTAGAACATCGAGAGGCCGGAGGGCCAGAAAAGCTTCGACACGTAGGCGCCGCAGGCGACCGCGGCGTCCCCGAACCGCCTGGGCAGCGGAACATCCTGCAGGGAAAGGACCATCGCGCCGCCCCGGCGCTGGGCGACGACGGTGACCGCGCAGAGCGCCGCCGAGAGCATCAGCAGCGGAATTTTTTCGGCCAGCAGTCGGGAGAGGGAAACGGCTGTCGCGCGCCCGGAGCATTCCAGCCGGCCGAGCGGCCAGAAATCGAGCAGCAGCAGGAGAAACGGAAGCGTCACCGCCATCGGTTTCGAGAGCAGCGCCAGCGAGAAGGCAAGAAGGACCAGGGCGTAGCGGCCGGCGCCCGGCTGCCTCGCATGCGCGGCGTAGGCCCATATCGTCATGAAGGTAAAGAAGGCGCAGAGGAGATCCTTGCGCTCGGCGATCCAGGCGACCGATTCCACGTGCATCGGGTGGAGGGCGAACAATGCCGCGACGAAGGCGCTTCGGCCGGTCGCTCCCGTCAGCGAGCGGAGCGCCAGGAACAGGAGGAGCGCGTTGACCGCGTGAAGGAAGATCCCGATCCCGTGCTGCCTCCCCGGATCGGGGCCGAACAGCGCCACGTCGGCCATGTGGGACAGCCAGGTCACGGGATGGTAGTTTGCCGCGTCCATCGTCGAGAACGCCCATTTTACCCCTTCGATCGTGAGGCCGGCCAGCACGCGGGGGTTCTGATAGACGTAGGCGGGATCGTCGGTCGTGATGAATCCCGCATCGAGGGTGGGGAGATAAACCGCGACTGTCGCCAGCGCGAGTGCGAATGCGATCAGCAGGGTGCGCCTGGGTTCGGACATTCGGATCATGCGTGCGTGGCTCCGTGTCGCCGGGGATGGGACCATGATAGCGCAGAGGGCTCCCCCGCCTTTACTCCATGCGGGTTTGGGGTTATTTTATTGGATAGAGTCGTCTCACGGGGGCAAAAGCCGCATGGACACCAAGGTGTTGGAAAAGTGCCGGGAAGCGCTTCAGCGTCAGATGAACGAACTGATGGCCGAAACGGGTAAAACCCTTTCGGACATGACGCTGGGTCCGGAAGACAACTTCCCCGACCCCACTGACCGCGCCGCGCTCGAGTCCGACCGCAACTTCACGCTTCGTCTCCGGGATCGCGAGCGCAAGCTGATCGCCAAGATCAAGGAGGCGATCAAGCGGATCGAAGGCGGCACCTTCGGCACCTGCGAATCGTGCGGCGGGGAGATCGAGGAAAAGCGCATGATCGCTCGCCCCGTCACCACCGAGTGCATCGACTGCAAGACCGCCGCCGAGGAAGAGGAAGTCCGATAGAAACGGGCCGGTGCGGCATCGCACGCCGCCCCCATCCCCATTGCAGCAGCTTTCCCGTCAATAATCCCCCGGAGGCCCAATGACCGAACTTCGAAAAGACCCGATCGTGGGCCGCTGGGTCATCATCTCCACCGAACGCGCCAAGCGTCCTCACGACGTATCGGAGCAGGCCGCCCCCCGGGTCGCCGGCGTCTGCCCTCTGTGCCCCGGCAGCGAGCGGATGACGCCCCCCGAAATCATGGCGTTCCGTCCGGACGGCGGCGCCAACGACGCCAACTGGACCGTCCGCGTCGTTCCCAACAAGTTTCCGGCGCTGCGCATCGAGGGCGACCTCGGCAAGGCGGCCGAGGGGCTCTACGACCGGATGAACGGCGTCGGCGCCCACGAGGTCGTGATCGAGAGCGAGCGCCACGACGTCGACCTCTACGACCTTCCGCCCAAGCAGTTCGAGGACGTGCTCTGGGCCTACCGGGAACGTCTCATCGATCTCAAGAAAGACAAGCGCGTCAAGTCCGTCATGATCTTCAAGAACCACGGCTCGGCGGCGGGCGCCTCGCTTGCCCACAGCCACTCCCAGCTCATCGCGCTGCCGATCGTGCCCAAGCGCGTCATCGAGGAGATGACCGGCTGCAAGAATTATTACCGGTTCCGGGACCGCTGCCTTTTCTGCGACATCACGATGCAGGAGATGGACCAGAAAAGCCGCATCGTCGAGGAGAACGGCGAATTCGTCGCCTACGCCCCGTATGCCCCGCGGTTCCCGTTCGAGACCTGGATCGTCCCCAAGCGGCACCAGTGCGCCTACGAGATGATCGAATTCGAGCAGATCCGATCGCTGGCCGCAATCTTCCGCCGGACGCTTCGGCGCCTCAATCTCGCGCTCGAAAATCCGCCGTTCAACTACATCATCCACAGCGCCGCCTTCCAGGAAGGCGCGGCCGACTATTACCACTGGCACATCGAGATCATGCCGAAACTGACCAAGGTCGCCGGCTTCGAATGGGGCTCCGGATTCTACATCAACCCCACCCCGCCCGAAGAGGCGGCGAAGTTCCTGCGCGAACTGCCCGAGTAAGGGAAATGAAGGTACTCATCGTATCCTCCGAGGCCGTCCCGTTCGCCAAGACGGGAGGGCTTGCCGACGTCTGCGGCGCGCTTCCCGGGGCTTTGCGGCGGATCGGGATCGAGGCCGACATCGCGTTGCCGTTCTACGGCTCGATCGATCCGGCCCGCTTCGGGACGATGCACGCCGGCTCCTCCATCCCGGTCCCGCTCGGACATCGCGAGGAGGCGGGCTCGGTCGACGAGATCGTGGGCGGCGACGGCTTCCGCACATTCCTGGTGCGCAACGACCGCCTCTTCCACCGGGAATTCCTCTACGGCACCAAGGACGGCGACTACGTCGACAACTGCGAGCGCTTCACCTTCTTCTGCCGCGCCCTGATGGAATGGATCCGGCGCACCGGCCGGCATTACGACGTCATCCACTGCAACGACTGGCAGTCCGCCCTGATTCCCGCCTACCTCAAGACGCTCTACTCGCACGACCCGGCGTTTCACGGCACCGGTTCGCTCTTCACCATCCACAACCTGGGCTACCAGGGGATCTTCTGGAACCACGACCTGCCGCTGACGGGGCTCGGCTGGGACCTCTTCACCCCGCAGGGCGTCGAGTTCTACGGCAAGCTCAACGTCCTCAAGGCGGGTCTCGTGTTCGCCGACTTGCTGTCCACCGTCAGCCCGACCTACGCCCGCGAGGTGCAGACGGGCGAATACGGCTACGGGCTCGAAGGGGTGCTGCACGAGCGCCGGGAGGCGCTGGTCGGCATTCTCAACGGCGTCGATTACGACGAGTGGAATCCCGCGACGGATCGCTTCATCGCGGCGCCCTATTCGGCGGACGACCTGTCCGGCAAGCTGGCCTGCCGCGCCGAGCTGCTGCGCGAGTTCGGCCTGCACGACAGCCCCGACGAGCCGGTGGCCGGATTCATCGGGCGCCTGAGCGAACAGAAGGGGGTCGACCTGATCGAACGGGCGGGCGAGTGGATCGCGGGCAGTCCGATGCGTCTCGTCGTCCTGGGCCTCGGGGAGCGGCGCTACGAGGATGCGCTGACCGAACTGGCCGGAAGGTTCCCGGGAAGGATCTCGGTCCGCCTTGGCTACGACAACCGGCTCGCGCACATGATCGAGGCCGGCTCCGACCTCTACCTGATGCCCTCCCGCTACGAGCCGTGCGGCCTCAACCAGATCTACAGCCTCCGCTACGGCGCGATCCCGGTCGTCCGCAAGACGGGCGGGCTGGCCGACACGGTCGTCGACGCCGACGCGTTCCCATCCGACGGCACCGGCTTCGTGTTCTCCGGCTACGACTCCGGCGAATTCACCGGCGCGGTCGCCCGCGCGCTCGAGGCGTTCCGCGACACGGCCCGGCGCGATTCGATCATCCGGCGCGGCATGACGCGCGACTTCTCCTGGGATGCCTCCGCCCGGGCCTATGCCGCCCTTTACGGAAGGGTGGCGGCCATGGCCGCCCGCTAGCCTCACGGGGCCGACTTGAAAACCGGAAGCGAACGTCCCGCCTACGTGCTGTCCCGCGTCATCGAGATCTGCAACTCCAACGTCCAGATCGAGAACCGGCTGAAACACATCTGCGATTTCCTGTGCAAGGAAACGTTCGCCGACTGCGTCTGCGTCTACGGCCGCGAGCAGCGAACGGGGCTCCTGCACCCCTGGGTCTCTTCCTGCATGCAGATCCAGGAGTGTTCGCAGATGCCGTTCCGTCTCCGTCCGGGCGAGAGTATCGCCGGAAAATCCGCACAGAAAAGGGCGCCGCTTTTTTTCCAGGACGTCCGGAAGATACCTCCGTCGCTTCCCGATCCGCGGGAGCTCCGGGACTTCACGTCGATCCTGTCCATCCCGGTGATGGACGACGTCTACCTCTACGGCGTCATGAACCTGTCCTCCTCGGCTCCCGCGAAATATTCGGAGGACGAGGCGGCGCTCATGCGCACGGTCGCCGTCGAGGTGGCGGGCGCGATCCGGAACAGCCGTCTCTACCACGACGCCCGCAAGCGTGTTTCCGAGCTGGTCACCCTGAACGAGATCGGGCGGGCGATCACCTCCACCTTCCACGTCCGGGACCTGCTGGGATACGTCGCCAAGACCACTTCCCGGCTGCTCCAGGCCGACGGCTGCACGATTCGCCTCGCGGAAGGGGCGTCGAAGGGGCACCTCAAGGTCATGGTCGACGAGGGCTACCTCCGGGCCGGCATCCGGAAAGAGCTGCGCGACCAGGGAAAACGACTTGCCGAGCACATCGCGCGGGACCTTAAGCCGGTTCTCATCAACGGGCCCGAGGATTCCCCCGCGTGGGCCTCCCTTTCGAAAGACGGGGTCGCCTCCTTCCTGGGGCTGCCGATCCTGTCCAAGGGGAAGGCGCTCGGGGTCATCAGCTACTATTCCTATTCCCCGACGCTCGTGTTCGACATGGAAGTGGTCAACCTGATGCAGACCGTCTGCAGCCAGCTTGCCAACATGATCGAAAACGCGACGATGTACCGCGAGGCTCAGCAGCTCGCGCAGGAGAACCAGGACAAGGTGCAGCGGCTGTCCACGCTTTACGACGTGGCGCAGGCGCTCATGGCCACGGTCAAGACGGAACCGCTGCTCCAGGCCATGCTTTACGCGCTCACGTCGCCGAAGGGCCTCAACTTCAGCCGGGCGATCCTTTTCCTCTTGTCGGAAGACGGAACAAGTCTCGATGGCCGGATGGGGATGGGGCCTCGCAACCGGGGGGAGGTGCGACGCCTGGCGAAACTCGCCGCATCGGTTTCCGGCGGGATCGAGGGACCGGGCGAGGCGGTCATCGGAAAGATGCTCTGGCCCGACATCGAGCTCATCCGGATTCCCGTGACGACGGGAGGCTGTCTCGTCGCGCAGGCGGTCAACGAGCAGCGCGCCATCCGGACCGAGACCGGCTGCGGCGGCGCCGATTCGGACCGCCTCGAGGGATTCTGCGCGATGCACGCGTCCGCCTACGCCACCGTTCCCCTGATCGTCAAGGGGCAGGCGCGCGGGGCGATCTACGTCGACAACCAGTTCCGGGAACGGGAGATCACCGACGAGGACATCCAGGTGCTCACCATGTTCGCCTCCGAGGCGTCTCTCGCGATGGAAAACGCCTCCCTTTACGAGCGTCTCGAGAAGGCGCTGCAATCCGTCCGGGCCACCCAGGACAAGCTGCTTCAGAGCGAGAAGCTCGCGGCGCTGGGCGAGATGGCGGCCAAGATCGCCCACGAGATCAAGAACCCGCTCACGGTCATCGGCGGTTTCGCGGCCCGCATCGTCTCGAAGGGCAAGTCGGGCGAGGTCGACACGGGGATGGCGGTCCGCTATTCCCGCATCATCCAGAAGGAAGTTCAGCGGCTCGAGCGGATCCTGCAGGAGACGCTCTATTTCTCGCGGGAGGTGGCGCCCAGCGTCCGCAGCGTCGACGTCAACACCGAGATTCGCGAGGTGCTGCTGATGTTCCGCGACGAGCTCGAGGAGTCGCGGATCACGATCGTCGGCGATTTCGCCGAGGAGCTGCCGATCATCTCGGTCGATCCCGACCAGCTCCACCAGGTGATGTGGAACCTGATCTCGAACGCGGTGCAGACGATGGGACAGGGCGGGATGCTGACGCTGGCGACGCGCGCTTCCTTCCCCGAAGAGGGCGACGGGATCGTCCTCCTGATCGGCGATACCGGGGGTGGCATCCCGCACGACGTGGTGCATAATATCTTCAACCCCTTCTTCACGACCAAATCCAAGGGAACCGGTCTCGGGCTTCCGATCGTCCACGCCATCATCGAGCGGCACGGCGGCACGATCCACCTCGACAACCGGGAAGGGGTCGGCGTCACATTCACGATCTACCTGCCCCGCTTCCCCAAGGAAACGGGGGCGTCGGGGCGGCTGCTCGACCAGATCCGGAAAGGCGGAACGAATGAAACCGGAACTAAGATCAATCCGTGACAAGGTCGAGGCGGGGACGCGCCTGACGGACGACGACGCCCTGACGCTCTACCGGTCGCGCGACCTGATTGCGGTGGGCGAGATGGCCGACCTTGCGAACCGCCGGAAAAACGGCGACCGCGTCTACTTCATCGTCAACCGGCACATCAACCCGACCAACATCTGCATCAACCGGTGCAAGTTCTGCGCGTTCAGCAAGAGCGAGGACGAGCCGCTTGCCTACACGATGACGATGGAAGAGATCCTGTCGCGCGCCGAAGAGGCGCAGGCGCAGAAGGCGACCGAGCTCCACATCGTCGGCGGGCTGCACCCCCGCCTGCCTTTCGGCTTCTACCTCGAGATGCTGCGGACGCTGCGCGAACGCTTCCCCTCGATGCACATCCAGGCCTTCACGGCGGTCGAGATCGACTATTTCGCGCAGATCACCGGCCTGCCGCTGCCCGAGGTCATCTCGCAGCTGAAAGAAGCGGGGCTCGGCAGCCTCCCGGGCGGCGGTGCCGAAATCTTCGCCCCCGAGGTCCGCGCCGCGATCTGTCCCGAGAAGATTCCCGGCAGCCGGTGGCTCGAAGTGATGGAGGCGGTCCACGCTGCGGGGCTCAAGAGCAACGCCACGATGCTGTACGGCCACGTCGAATCGCTCGAATCGCGCGTCGGCCACATGCGTCTTTTGCGCGAGCTGCAGGATCGCACGGGCGGCTTCCAGGCGTTCATCCCGCTGGCCTTCCACCCCAAGAACACCGAGATCGCCAAAGGGTTCACGACCGGCGTCGAAGACCTCATGGCGCTTGCGGTCGGGCGGCTCTACCTCGACAACTTCGCGCACATCAAGTCGTTCTGGATCATGGTCGGTCCCAAGCTCGCCCAGGTTTCCCTCCACTTCGGCGTCGACGACATCGACGGCACGGTGGTCGAGGAGAAGATCACGCACGCCGCCGGGGCGCAGGCCGGGCAGGAGATGGGCGTTTCCGACCTGGTGACGATGATCCGGCAGGCCGGACGCATTCCGGTCGAGCGCGACACCCTCTACAACGTGGTGCGGGAATTCCCGGCCGAGGGCGTTCGCGCATGAGCTGGCGTGAGTCGCTCGCGGAGGCGGCCTCCGGCCGGAGGCCGACCGAGGTCGGGGCCGCCTGGATCCTCCAGGACGCCCCCCTGTTCGAACTCGGCCGCGCGGCCGACGAAATGCGCCGCCGGATTCACCCCGGCGACGTCGTCACCTATGTGGTCGACCGCAACATCAACTACACCAACATCTGCACCTGCGGATGCGCCTTCTGCGCCTTCTATCGCGACAAGGACGCGCCCGACGCCTACGTCCTGAGCGAGGCCGAGCTCGACCGGAAGATCGTCGAGACGGGCGAGGCGGGCGGCACGCGCATCCTGCTGCAGGGCGGCCTCCATCCCGAATGGGGGCTGCCCGAGGCCGAGGCGCTCGTCCGGGCGGTCAAGAAGCACCCGATCAAATGCCACGGCTTTTCGCCGCCCGAGATCGCCCATTTCGCGAAACAGTCCGGCGTGACGGTCTCCGAGGCGATCTCCCGGCTGATCGAAGCGGGGCTCGATTCGATCCCCGGCGGCGGCGCCGAGATCCTCGACGACGGCGTGCGCGCCGTCATCAGCCCGAAGAAGATCGGGTGGGAACAATGGGCCGCGGTCATGCGCGAGGCGCACAGGCAGGGGCTGAAAAGTTCCGCGACCATGATGTTCGGCAGCGTCGAGAGCCCCGAATCGATCGTCCGCCACATCCTGCGCATCCGGGACTTGCAGGACGAAATGGGCGGTTTCACGGCCTTCATCCCGTGGACGTTCCAGCCGGGCAACACGGAGCTCTTTTCGGACCCGCGCTTCGGGTCTGCTGAAGGGCCCGGATTCAACCACGCGACCGGCTACCTCAAGGTGCTGGCGCTGTCGCGGCTGCTCCTGCCCAACGTCCCGACGATCCAGGTTTCATGGGTGACGATGGGGGCCAAGGTGGCGCAGGTGGGCCTCTTCTTCGGCGCCGACGACTTCGGCAGCACGATGATGGAGGAAAACGTCGTGGCCTCCGCGGGCGTCTCGTTCCGCATGTCCGAACAGGAAATCATCGATACCATCCGTGACGCGGGCTTCCGCCCGGCACGCCGGGAGGACCGACCATGCTCGACCTGAAATTCGTCCGCGAGAACATCGGCACCGTCGAGGAGGCGCTGCGAAAACGACGCTCCGACCTTTCGCTGGAAGGATTCCGCGGACTCGACGAAAAGCGGCGCACGATGCTTACCGCAGTCGAGACGCTGCGCGCCGAGCGCAACGCGGCCTCCGAGGAGATCGGCCGGCTGCGGCGCGAAAAGCAGGATGCGGCCGGGCTGATGGAACGGATGAAAGCGGTTTCCGCAGCGATCAAGGAGGCCGAGACCGGGCTGCCCGATATCGAGGCGCGGATGGATGCGCTGCTGCTCAACATCCCCAACATCCCCGACGCCTCCGTCCCCGACGGGGCCGGCGAGGAAGACAACCCGGTGATCCGCACCTGGGGCACGCCGCGCGAATTCGATTTCCCGGTCAGGGACCACGTCGACATCGGCGAGTCGCTCGACATCCTCGATTTCGAGCGGGCGACCAAGATCGCCGGCGGGCGCTTCTGCCTCCTGAAAGGCGCGGGGGCGCGGATCGAGCGTGCGCTGATCAACTTCATGCTCGACGTCCACACGGGCGAGCACGGCTACACCGAGATGCTCCCGCCGTTCATGGCCAACTCGGCGTCGTTCCTGGGCACCGGGCAGCTTCCGAAGTTCGAGGACGACCTGTTCAAGGTCGAAGGCACCGACTACTACCTCATCCCGACCGCGGAAGTGCCGGTGACCAACATCGTGCGCGACGAAATTCTCGACGAGGGGGTCCTGCCGCTCAAGATGACGGCCTACACCCCCTGCTTCCGGAAGGAGGCCGGCTCCTACGGCAGGGATGTCCGCGGCATGATCCGGCAGCACCAGTTCAACAAGGTCGAGCTGGTCGCGATATCGAAACCCGAGAGCGCCTTCGAGGAACTCGAAAAACTGACATCGCACGCCGAGGAGATCCTCAAGCGGCTCGGCCTGCCCTACCGCGTGGTGACGCTGTGCACCGGCGACATGGGCTTCTCCTCGGCCAAGACGTACGACATCGAGGTGTGGCTGCCGTCGCAGGGCCGCTACCGCGAGATCTCGTCCTGCAGCTGCTTTTCCGATTTCCAGGCACGGCGCGCGAAGATCCGCTTCCGCGACGGCACCACGGGCAAGACGCGTCTGGCGTACACGCTCAACGGCTCCGGGCTGGCGGTCGGCCGCACGTCGGTCGCGATTCTCGAGAACTACCAACAGCCGGACGGCTCCGTGACCGTTCCCGAGGCGCTTCGCCCCTACATGGGCGGGATCGACCGGATTGTCCGGCGATAGTACGCATTTCCCGGCGCATCCCAAGATTTTGTCCGCCGATGGCGCCTCATCTGGTACAATTTTTATCCTGTTCCGGCAATTGCCGCGTCTTATTCCCATGATAAACGTTCACAAAAAACGACAGGGGGGGTTATCGTCATGAATCAGATTCCGGAGATCGTACTCGTCGTTCACCAGGCAATCGAGCACGAAAAGGAGGCGATCAGCATGTACCTCCATTTCGCCAAATTGACCAAGGACGCCAAGGCCAAGAACGTCCTCATCAACCTCGCGGCCGACGAGGTCGGCCATATGACCAAGCTTGAGGACTATCTTGCGGCACTCCTGCAGGGCAAGGCCTCCATCCCGGGGGCGATGGTCCCCTCCGAGGCGATGGCTTCCGTGATGACCCGGAGCATCAAGCTCGAGGAGTTCGACAAGAAGCTGCTTGAGAAGGCCGACGAGGTCCGCATCCTCGAGCTGGCGATCGACAAGGAGATCAAGGCGAATCTCGGCTACATCGAAATGGCCGCCAAGGCGCACAGCGACGAGGGCAAGGCGATGTTCCTGTCGCTGGCCGCCGAAGAAGATCTCCACGCCCGGATCCTGCGCGCCGAGGTCGATGCACTCGGGCAGGACGGCTTCTGGTTCGACATTCAGGAATTCACGATGGAGAAGCAACAGTAGCAGGGAAGGATACGGAATCTCGATGGAAATCATCAGGCAGGCGCGTCAGCGTCTAGAGGAAGAGCTCCAGCGGATCGACCACGAGTTGCGGGTCGACCTGCCAAAGGAGATCATGGTCGCGCTGGCGCAGGGAGACCTGTCCGAAAACGCCGAGTACGAGGCCGCCAAGGACCGGCAGTCCACGCTGCAGGCGCGCATGGGGCAGATCCAGAAACGGCTTGCGGATCTTTCCCGCATCGACGTGAAGGGCATTCCCACCGATCGGGCGGGGCTCGGCAGCGAGGTGACGGTCGAGAACCTCGAGACGGGCGACATCATCAGCTACACGCTCGTCATTCCCGAGGTCGCCGACGGCAAGAACAACCTGGTGTCGGTGGCGGCGCCGGTCGGGAAGGCGCTGCTCAACCGGAAGGTCGGCGATACCGTCAACGTCGAGATTCCCAAGGGAAGCTACGAGTTCGAAGTCCAGAAGATCGTCACCACGTTCGGCGTCGTGCTCGAGGCGGAATAACGCCGCGCCAGTCGTTGGTCGCGTTTTTAAAGGGGCGGGCGGCGCAAGAGCGCTTCCCGCCCTTGGTTTTTTTACGGGTCACGCCAGTTCCGGGTATTTCCCCTTCACCTGGTCCACGATCCCCTTGACCTCTTCCGATCGGTTGCGTGGGCACACGAGCACCGCGTCCCCGCTGCGGACGACGACCACGTCTTCCATCCCGAGGACGGCGACGACGCCCCGGTCGGAGCGGACCAGCACGTTCCGGCAATCGGTGGCGATGACATTGCCGAAAAGAACGTTGCCCGACTCGCCGTGCCCCAGGAATTCGTGCAGCGACCGCCACGTCCCGATATCGTTCCAGCCCACGGCGGCCGGGACGACGAGAATCTCGGGTTCGTGCTCGAGCAGCCCGTGGTCGACCGAGACCGACGGGATCGCCCGGTACGCTTTTCGGATCGCGGCCTGGAATCCCGGTTTTCCCGCCTGCCGGAACGCGGACTCGAACGCGGCATGCACGTCGGGCAGGTGGGCCCGGAGTCGTTGCCGGAACTCGGGGAGCCGGAAGAGGAAGAGGCCGCTGTTCCAGTCGAACCGGCCGGATCGCAGGAAGCGGCGTGCCGTCGCGGCGTCCGGTTTTTCGGCGAAGCGGCGGACGCGGAAGGCGCCCGTTTTCGGATCGCCGTACGGCTGGCCGCGCTCGATGTATCCGTAGCCGGTGGCGGGGTGGGTCGGGGGGATGCCGAGTGTCACGAAGCATCCGCTTTCCCGCGTCAATCGAAGCGCCCGGCGAAGGATGGCGCGGAATTCCTTGAGATCCGCGATCGCGTGATCGGCTGGTGAAGCGACCACCACCGCCTCGGGGTCTTTAAGGCGGATCGCGGCGGCGGCGAGGGCGACCGCGGGCGCCGTGTTCCGCCCCTCCGGTTCGAGCAGCAGGTTCTCCGGAGGAATGCCCAGGGCGGCCGGGGACAGATGCTCACGGTCCTTTTCACCCGCGACGACCCAGATGTTTCCGGGAGGAACGAGAGGCGCGAAGCGGCGGATCGTTTCGGCGATCATGGTTCCGTGCCCGGTCAGGTTCAGGAACTGCTTGGCACGCTTCGCCCGGCTTTCGGGCCAGAAGCGGGTTCCCGATCCGCCGGCCATCACGACCGCGTGATTCATTCGTCTCCTCCGTGGAATGGCCCGGGAGCCGAATGATGGTGCGCCGCCCGTTCGCCGTTTGCGTTAGAATACATCCCGTGCAGATCAACCTCAAAAAGAGTTTCATCACGGGGATCTTCGTCGTCATCCCGATGGTGCTGTCGATCGGCCTGCTCACCTGGTTCTTCACGCGGGTCGACAACTTCTTCTCGCCCATCATCGACGGCGTTCTGCCGCTCGTCACCGGATACCCGGCGCACATCCCCGGCACCGGCATCATCACGGGAAGCGTCATCATCCTGCTGGTCGGCATGATCGCCCGCAACGTCGCGGGCGCCAAGATGCTCGGTGCGTTCGACCGGCTAATCCACCATGTTCCGGTATTCCGCGCGATCTATTCGACGATCAAGCAGATGACCGACGCCTTCTCGCCCGACAACACGACCGCATTCAAGGAAGTCGTGCTGGCCGAATACCCCAAGGAAAACTCGTACGCGCTGGGCTTCCGCACATCGACGGTCGAACTCGACGGCGAGCGGATCGCGATCGTCTTCGTCCCGACCAACAACCTCTATCTCGGCGAAGTGCTGCTCGTCCCCGAGGCGCGTCTGCGTCGGCTCGACATGAGCATCGAACTCGCTCTGCGCTGCCTGGTCTCGGGCGGCACCGCGGCACCCAAGAAACTGCACAGCGTCCTTCCGCCGGCCTAGCTCGCCCGGTTACTTGAGAACGAAGTCCACCCGGCTGTCTCTCACTTTATCTTTCTTCGCCGGCGCGAGCGTTTTCGGCTCGACGGTAAAGACCCGGCCCGCCTCGACCTGCTTCGTCGCCACCAGATAATCGATCGCCCGCTTCGCGCGCTCTTGCGCCAACTGCCGCAGGTCGTCGTCGGTGACCTCGACGTGCGTCAGGATCAGCTTCTCCATCTCGGGCACGGGCAGCTCCTTCTGCAACCCGATCAGATTTCTCGGCTTGGAAAACGTCTCGGCCGAATACGCTTTGAGCAGGTATTTCGGATATTCGGCGGGGAGCACGGTCACGTTGTCGGGCGATTGCTGCCCGCCACCCTGCTTCGCCACATCCTTGATCTTCTGCGCCCGGATCTTCCGTTCGAATGCCGCCGTTCTCAGGGCATCGCGATCGGCCGGCGGATCGGCGTGCCCGACGACGTCGAGCTTGAGCGCGGGTCTTTCGCCAAGCGCCTTTGCGAGCGATTTCAGCTTGCTCTCGCCCGCCCCGTCCAGCACGGTCTGCCCCGCCGGAAACTCGAGGTAGCTCAACTCCTCCCCGTTGCCCATCAGCGCGCCGAGCAGCGCGAAGGGGGAGGTCGCCGCCTTGACGAGCAGGTTCTTGACGATCTGCCAGACGACCCCCCAGACGTTGAATTTCGGGTCGTCGAGATTTCCCGTGACGGGCAGGTCGAGACGGATCTCGCCGTTCCTGTCTTTTAGAAGCGCCACCGCGAGGCGGACGGGCAGCTTCGTGGCGTCGGGGCTCTCGATCTTGTCCCCGAAGTCGAACTGGTTGATGAAGACGCTGTTTCCGGCGTCGAGCTTCTTCTTGACGATCAGGTATTTCAATCCGAGCGACAGTTTCCCCTTTTCGATCGAATAGCCGGCGTAGCGCCCCGAGTAGGGCGTCATGGGGCTCAGGTCGATGTCCTTGAAATCGACCTTGAGGTCCACGAACAGGTCGTCGCGCAACGGGTTGATCCGTCCCGTGATTTCGAGCGGGGCCTGGCTGTCCAGTCGACCGCGAAGAAGGACGTCGGCCATCTTCGTCTCTTCGGAGGACAGGCCGGACACCCGGCCGCCCACCTCTTTCAGCTTCGCCGTGTAATTGGGGTGGACGTGCCGGTCCGTGAACAGGATCGTGCCGCCCTGGAGCGTCACCGTATCGATTGCGACAGGCGTCGGCCCGGAGGATGGGGGAGGCTGGGTGGCGGGCACCGAGGGCGTACCGGCCGCGGAGGCTCCGCTGTTGTCGGTCCCGGCCGCGCCGGGCTCCTTCCGGACGATCCCCTGGACGTTCAGCGACCCGTCTTCATTGACCACGATCCGCGAATAGAGCCCGGAAAGCGAGAGGTCCCGGATCGCCACCGACATGGGGTTGACGCCGATCTTCATCCCGGCGAGGTGGAGCGCCTCCCACTTGAGGAAGTCCTCGCTCGTCTCCTTGTCGACCATGGAGAGACCTCGAAGCGATGTTTCCCCCTCCCAGGATGCTTTCATCGGTTCGCCTGCGGGCATCGAGAGCGAGAGATTCCCGTTGGCGTCGACCAGTCCGCCGGTCATGTCGATGCTGAGTTTTTCGGTGAAGTAGGGCTGCAGCGGCACGAGGTCGATTCCCTTCACGCTGACCGCCAGGTTGGCCATGGAAGGAGCGATGCCGACCGTCCCGCTCACGGCGGCCGTGCCGGAGCCGTTGAGCGTCATCCGCCCCGAGGCCTTTCCGTGGACGTTTTTCGCGGTCGAAAGGTTTGCGGCGGTGATGTCGAGCGGCGCCACCTTCAGAAGAACGGCTTCCTCCGGCTGCTGGTCGTCCCACGTGACGTCCCAGCGATCGAGCGCCAGCCTGCCGAGCACAACCTGCCAGGCCGCCGGTTCGACCGACTTGCCGCGCACGGCGTCCTTCGATGCCGGCGCTTTCGAATCGGCCGGGGGCGGGGGGGGCGTCAGCCCGGCCAGGTTGACCTTCCCGTCCTCGCCCCGCTCGATCCGCAGTTCGCCGCGGCTCCCGGCGATGGATCCGACCCGGACCGATCTCCGCCCGAGATCGACGACGCCATCCTTCATCTCGATCCGCGGAATCCGGAGGAAATCGGAATCGCTTCCGCGCCGCCGCAGCTTGAGCGCCGCCAGCGCCACGGACAGGTTGTCGACGGCCGTGACGGCATTGTCGCCGACGGGGCGGTACGCATACCGGGCCGACAGGTCGAGCAGCCCCTCGCGCACGTCGAACAGCACGGACTTCGAATAGTAGGGGGAGTATTTCCCGAGCGAGACCCGGGCGATCCGGAGCTCGCCGCGGGCGTCGAGCGGCGAAAGCGCGAGCAGCCCGTCGTGCCGCACCGTCTCGCCTGATTCCGTGGCGAGCGCCAGTTCGAGGCGGAACGGCTTTCCGGGCGCGTTGGTGAAGTCGCTGACATCGAGCGTGATGGGGGCGAGCGTGGTCCGGAACGGCTTCCCCTCGACCGCCGCGTCGGCAAAGATGATCTTTCCGCCGGTCAGCCGTATCGACGTCGCTCCGACGAGCGGCGGCGCAGTTTCGTTCTTCGGCTTCGGGGGCTTGTCCGCAGACGGCCCGGGATTTTGCCCGTCGCCGCCGGGGAGCAGGGAGAGCAGCGTCAGCCGCCCTTCCCGGTCGCGCGAAAGGTTCAGCTCGGGCGAGGTCATCAGGATGCCGCCGAACTTGACGCGGAGCGGATCCGGCGACGCGGATTCAAGCGGAATGTCGAGACGCGGAACGGATAGTACGGGGAGGTCCCCCCGGTCGGTGATCCGGAAATCCTTCAGCGCCAGGGCTCCCGACAAGACGACCGTGGGCGGGGCGTTTTTCTTCCGGGTGAAGAACAGGGTCGCCTTCACGTCGATTGCCCCGGACGGCACCTTGAACTTGAGCGGCACCGGCGAATATTCGAGGTAATACGGCAGGTCGAAGTCACGGATGTCCATCGCGAAGGATGTTTCACGGGCGTCGCTGAATGGCCGCGTCCTGCCCGTGAGCGCGACCGGCCTTCCGTTGACGTCGGCCGAGAAGGCGGGCTGCACGTAACTGTCGACGTAATACGGGAGGTTGGACAGGAAGGGCACCGACAGTGCGATGTGCCGCACCGCGTGGCGCGTCTTCTTCGGCCGGTCGTCGAAATCGAAGGCGCCGTCGATGATCCGGATGTTGTTGAAGGAGAACCGGAGCGGTTTCGAGTCGGGCGGCGACGGTTTGCCCGTGAATTCGTCCACGAGGTCGGAGAAGTTGTAGCGGCCGTCGGCTTTCCGGACGACGGTGATTCGCGGCGAGCGCAACGTGATCTCGCGCAGCACGGGGCCGCGGTGCCAGGCCGAGGCCAGCTGGGCGTCCACGAACAGTTCCTCGAACGAGAGGAACTCCCCGCCCGTCTCCCGGTCGGCGACGGCGAGTCCCCGCAGGGAGATCGACAGCGTGAACGGGTTGATCCGCACCTCGCGCAAGGTCGTCTTGCGGTGGAGCGCCCGGGTCGCCTGCTTCTCGACGACCGACCGGACGATCGGCGGCAGCGCCAGGAACCCGACGATGGCCACCAGCGCGATCGCGGATGCGAGGCCGATCAGCGCCTTCCGAACGGCCGGTTTCCCCGCAAGCTCGACACCGTACATGGTCTTCCCTCCGGTCGTGATGAGTCGATTCTAGTCCTGATTCCCCTTCCGAGGGAACCGTTACGGCACCCGTCGCATCAAAACCGCATGAGAGCGGAACGGTTCACCACGATCATCATCTTGTTATTTCTGGCGGCTTCGGTCGTTTCAGCGGGGGACAAGCCAATGTCCGCGACAGGGGGAAAGACGGAGACGGCGACGTTCGCCGGCGGCTGCTTCTGGTGCATGGAGCCGCCGTACGACAAGTTGCCGGGCGTGCTGAAGACGACAGTCGGGTACACCGGCGGTCACAAGACCAATCCGACCTACGAGGAGGTGTCGGCCGGGGGAACGGGACACGCCGAGTCGATCGAGATCGTGTTCGATCCGTCGAAGGTCACTTACGGAAATCTGCTCGAGATTTTCTGGCGCAATATCGACCCGCTGGTCAAGGACCGGCAGTTCTGCGACGTGGGTTCGCAGTACCGCACGGCGATCTTTTTCCACGACGAGGCGCAGCGCATGGCGGCCGATGCGTCGAAGGCGGCGATCGAGAAGACGAAAGGGTGGAAGGTGGCCACGCAGATCGTGGCGGCGACGCCGTTCTATCCCGCCGAGGAATACCACCAGGACTATCACGACAAGAATCCGGTCCGGTACAAGTTCTACCGTTTCAACTGCGGACGCGACCAACGGCTCGACGAACTCTGGGGCAAGGCGGCGAAATAGGATGGGAGCCCCATCCGATTCCGCCTCCTTTCCGGTGAGCGTGCCGGAGCGTCCCTGGAAGCCGACAAAGGAGCAACTCGCGGAAGCGGGATCGACCGGCTCGGTGCCCGACGTCATCGGGAAGGGGCTCGCGGTCCTCTTCGTCGGGATCAACCCCGGGCTGTACTCGGGGGCGATCCGACATCATTTCGGCAGGCCGGGCAACCGCTTCTGGCCCGCGCTCCGGGACTCCGGATTCACGCCCCGCCTGCTGTCACCCTTCGATGAGCGTGAACTGCTCACGTTCGGCCTCGGCATCACCAACCTCGCCGGGCGGACGACCGCGACCGCGGCGGAACTGACCGCCGACGAACTGGTCGAGGGCGCACGGGCGCTTGCCGAAAAGGTGAAGCGCTACCGCCCCGGTTTTGTCGCCTTCCTCGGCATCACCTCCTATCGGGCGGCGTTCAATCGGCCGAAGGCGGTTCTGGGGCGGCAAACGGAGCCGTTCTCGGGCGTGCGGGCCTGGGTCCTGCCCAATCCGAGCGGCCTGAACGCCCACCACCAGGCGCCCGGCCTCGCAAGGATGTTCCGGGAGCTGCGCGCGGCGGTGAATTTCGCTTGACAAACGCCGTTAGATACTCGTACTCTGTGTGACATCATGAAGACGAACACCGCGCGCATCGCTGTCGTTGGAAGCCTCGCTCTAGCAGGGCTGCCCGGAGGCCGGTCCACCGCCGCGTGAGCGTAAGTCTTATTTTCTAAAAAACCGCTACGGGCCGCGGAACCGGCAAAGGTTCCCGCGGCTTTTTTGTTTTTCAAAAGCCGCCGGGGATCGCCTCCCGGCGGCTTTTTTTTAATGCTTCGAGAGACGAAAATAAGGAGGAACGGATCATGGCTGAAAAGGTATTCATTTTCGACACGACGTTGCGTGACGGAGAACAGGTTCCCGGCGCAAAGCTCGCCAAGGAGCAGAAGGTGGAGATCGCCAAGCAGATCGCGGCACTCGGCGTCGACATCATCGAGGCGGGCTTCCCGGCGTCGTCCCCGGGCGACTTCGACTCGGTCCAGACGGTGGCGCGCGAGGTCAAGGGACCGATCATCACGGGCCTCGCCCGTGCCGTGAAAAAGGACATCGACGCGTTATGGGCGGCGGTCAAGGTCGCGAAGCGTCCGCGCATCCACACGTTCATCGGCACCTCCGACATCCACATCCAGAAGAAGTTCAAGTCCGACAAGGACAAGATCCTCCAGTGGGCGGTCGATACGGTGAAGTACGCCAAGTCGCTCTGCAACGACATTGAGTTCTCGACGGAAGACGCGGCCAGGACCGATTTCGAGTTCCTCTGCCGCTCGGTCGAGGCGCTGGTCAAGGCTGGCGCGACGACGATCAACGTGCCCGATACGGTGGGCTACGCGATGCCGGGCGAGATGGCCGACCGGATACGCCGTCTCAAGGAAAAGGTGCCTGCGCTCGACAAGGCGATCATCTCGATGCACTGCCACAACGACATGGGACTCGCGACCGCCAACACGCTGGCCGGCGTCCTCGCGGGGGCGCGGCAGGCCGAGGTGACGATGAACGGCATCGGCGAGCGCGCGGGCAACGCGGCGCTCGAAGAGGTCGTCATGGCGATCCGCACCCGGAAGGACATCTTCAAGGGACTCTACACCGACGTCAACACGAAGGAAATTTCCAAGACGAGCAAGATGGTGTCGACGCTCATGGGCCTGCCCATCCAGCGCAACAAGGCGATCGTCGGCGTCAATGCGTTCGCCCACTCGTCGGGCATCCACCAGGACGGCATCCTCAAGGATCGTTCGACCTATGAAATCGTCCGGCCGGAGGATGTCGGCGTTTCCGCCCACGCATTCACGCTGACCGCAAGGTCCGGCCGCGCCGCGCTCAAGCACCAGATTTCCGCATTCGGCCACAAGGTCACCGATCCGCAGCTCGACGCGATCTACGAGCAGTTCCTCACGCTGGCCGACAAGAAGAAGGAAGTGGCGATCGAGGATCTCGAGGCGCTCGTGCAGGAAGAACTCTTCAAGGTGCCCGAGATTTTCAAGCTCGAGCACATCCAGTTCCTCTCGGGCACGAAGGCGACGCCGATGGCGGCGCTCCGGATCCGCAAGGGAAAGGATGTCATCGAGGAGGCGGCGACCGGCAACGGTCCCGTCGACGCAGCCTACCAGTGCGTCGAGAAGATCGTCGGCCGGAAGTTCACGCTGATCGACTGGGGACTCAACGCGATCACCTCCGGCGAGGACGCGATCGGCGAGGCGCGGGTGCGCATCCGCTTCAAGGACACGATCGTCTCCGGTACGGCTACGTCAACCGACGTCATCGAGGCGTCGGTCAAGGCGTACCTCGCGGCGATCAACCGCTACATCGCATCCGAAGAGCGCGACAAGGCTGCGAAAAAGGTGAAGGGCGCGCCCAAGAAAAAGACGGCGAAGCCGTCGCTTTAACGGCGGCGCCCGACCCGGGAACCACTCAGCGGGTTCCGGCGTCGGGCAGCACGTAACCCGCGTCGGGCAGGATCAGCGGAGGCGGCAGCTCACCCAGTGCCGCCTCCGCTTTTTTTAGCGCATCCGGCAGCGATGCGGCCGGCGCCATTCCCATCCGCTCGACGTCTTCGGGCCGGAGCGACGAGACCAGGATCACGCGGCAGCCGAGCGCCTTGCCGAGCGTGGCGTGCGCGGTCTGGCCGTAGATCTGGTACCGCTCCCGCAGTTCCAGTTCCATCAGTTCGGGATCTTCGAAACGGAACCACGGGAAGAAGTGGGGGCTGCCGAACCCGTCCGCACATTCCGCGAGCAGGATCAGGACGCCGCCCGGCGTCACGGCGCGGAAGGCGTTGTCGAGCGCCTTGTGCGACTGGATCAGGTTGATGTCCTTGGGCCAACCACCGGCGGATGCGATGACGAAGGGGTAGCGGTGCGGCAGGGAAACGCGAAATACGGCCGCATACCGTTCACACGCCTCGCGGTGCGCCGACAACCAGTCGCCGGCGACGGCGTCGAACAGCTTCTTGCCGGGCGTCAGCAGCGTGTTGAGCAGGAAGGCGGGAGAAGCCATCGCGACCGCCTCGCGGATGTCCTCGTGCACCGGATTGCCGTCGAGCTGCCCGGCGCGCGCCAGCGGATGCTTCCCGGGCCCGTCGGGCAGGAAGACGCGGAAGTGGGTATCGGCGGCCGTGTCGCGGTGGGCGCAGCCGGGCACGAGCGCCTTGCGCCCCCCTCCGAATCCGGCGAAATAGTGAAACGAGATGGTACCGGTCAGCACGATCCGGTCGTGTTCCATGACGGGAAGGCAGACCCGCACCCGGGTCCCGCGCGTGGTCGTGCCGAGCGTCGCCATGGCGCCGTCGGGGTCCGACTGCACGACGCGGATGCCCGAGGAAAGTTCGCTTCCCACGATCGCGGCGATCTCGGCGTCGGTCTGCGCCCGGTGCGTTCCGCGCGCGATGAACAAGGTCACGCGATCGCGGGGCACGCCTGCCGCGTCGGTTTCGGCGAGCAGCGGCGCCAGGAATATCTCGGTCGCGCTGTAGCGGGTGATGTCGGAAATCGGGATCGCCACGGAGTCGGAGGGGCCGAGCAATGCCCGAAGCGGGGGAGAATCCACCGGGTTCGCAAGCCGGTCGCGGAGCATCCCGGCTTCATCGGCCGGAAGCGCGACGGCGCGCGCGGCGACCACCGATGAACGCGCGGCGAGGCCGGAGGGCAGCTCCGCCGTCCCGCGGCCGTATTTCAGCTTCATGCGCCGGGGCCGCCCGGTTTCCCGAACGTCGGGTCTTTTCGCGGTGTGGTCATCGCGCCAGTGTGATGGAAACAGGCGAGGGGAGTCAACCGGATCTGTTGCCGCCATCACCGGCGCCCAGTAGAATCCGGGTTACTATCATCCATCGATCACACACCGGACGGAGAGACCAATGGACAATCAATCGCTGCTCGAATTCGCCCGCGAGACCGCGGCAGGCGCGGGGGAAATCCTGCGCAGCAATTACGGACGCCGCCAGAAGATCCACTTCAAGGGAGAGATCAATCTCGTCACCGACGTGGACCGGGCGTCGGAGGCGTATATCAAGGGGCGCATCCATGCGCGCTTTCCCGATCACGGAATCATGGCCGAGGAAAGCCCCGAGGACAAGTCGCCCTCGCCCTATCGCTGGATCGTGGACCCGCTAGACGGAACGACCAACTACGCCCACAACTATCCCTGTTTCTGCGTATCCGTGGGAGTCGAGCACGACGGCGTGCCGGTCGCGGGCGCGGTGTACGATCCGCTGCTGAGGGAAATGTTCACGGCGACGGCCGGGGGGGGCGCATTTCTCAACGGGGAGAAGCTCGCCGTCTCGGACATCGGCGACTTGCGCCACGGCCTGCTGGCCACCGGATTCGCCTACGACGTCAAGACTTCGACAGACAAGAACTTCGACTATTTCCAGTCGTTCGTCATGACCGGGCAGGCGATCCGGCGGGATGGTTCGGCGGCGCTCGACCTGTGCTACCTCGCCACCGGCCGCTTCGACGGCTTCTGGGAAATGCAGCTCAAGCCCTGGGATACGATCGCGGGATTGCTGATCCTGCAGGAGGCGGGGGGCATGGCAACCCGCATGGACGGCTCCCCGTACGACATCCACCAGCCCGACGTGCTGGCGACCAACGGCCGGATCCATGGGCAGATGCTGGAAGTGATCCGGCGAGTGGCCGGCCGGTAGTTCGCCGGGAATGAAAAAGGGCGCCCCGGATGGTCCGGGGCGCCCGCGAAACCGTTGCGACGAGGGTCGCGTTACTTCTTGATCGGCTCCAGCATGATCACGCCGTACTGGTCGTGCTGGAACGGATGGACCGCCGGGAACTTGCCGAACAGCCAGCCATTGAACAGTTCCTTGCCGCCCTGCTTGATCTCGATGTGAAGCGCCGGGTTCTCGAGCTTGTTGGAGCTCGAGGTGATCGAGTCGCCGTTCATCGTGAAGTGGGGCAGGAAGTCGCCGACCGCCAGCACCAGGTCGCTGTCGGGCACCTTGAAGGTGGAGTTCAGGTCGACGTTGAAGGTCTTCTTGCTCTTCTTCTGCTTGAACTCGACTTCGATCTTGGCGCCCTTCCAGCCCTTCTTGACTTCCTCGGGGATGACGATCTTCTTGGGGCCGCCGCCGCCCATGTCGCCGTGCGGTGCGCCGCCGCCCTGACCGCCCATGCCGGGAGGAGCCTGGCCGGGCGCCTGGCCGGGCGCTTCGCCCTGCGGAGGCATCGGGGGAGGAGTCTCCTTCTTCTTGCAGCCCGTGGCCGCGAGGCCGATCGTAACGAGAAGGGCGATCAACAGTGCAAAACGCTTCATCTTGAAATCTCCTTTCGGTTCTTTACTCAGGGGTTCGAAACAAACTTCATAAAAAAAACGGGAATATGGCGGAGAGGGAGAGATTCGAACTCTCGGAACCCTTTTGAGATTCACACGATTTCCAGTCGTGTTCCTTCGGCCAGCTCGGACACCTCTCCGCTTGAAAAACCGTCTGATCAAAGATCAAGTCTTGATGAATGCCACCTTCCCCTTGCAGGGAAAAAGTGGCGGAGAGGGAGGGATTCGAACCCTCGGTACAGTTTTACCCGTACAACCGCTTAGCAGGCGGTTGCCTTCAGCCGGCTCGGCCACCTCTCCGCATTTCGGGGGTCCGTCAGGAAAGACTACCTGGCGGAGGGAGCAGGATTTGAACCTGCGGAGCATCGCTGCTCAACGGTTTTCAAGACCGCCGCCATCAGCCGCTCGGCCATCCCTCCCCGAACCTTCTATTTATACCCGAATTTCCCGCCGATTGGGACAAAAAAATGATAACACCGGGAATCCAATCCGGGGTGCGGCCCATGGCTCCCCTTCGATGCCCATTCCCTGGACGGCCATAAACTCTCCGTCTAGCGCCACGCGGGGGCCTCTTCCCGGGGGACGTCTTGTTCGGGCATCCCTGCCCTCTCTGCGACTCCATACCCCTCGCGCCGCCAATCCATGGCGGCTACACCCGCTCGGGGCATAGGCCCCCGTCCAGAGACCCCCGCTTTGGCGTACGCCGGAGAGCGTGAGGCCTCAATATTATTCTCCAAACCGGGTCGTCGCCGATCTTAACTTCGGGGCTCATCTCGGCGCGTAGCGGATTCGGGTGTCTCCTGGAAGGGGGCCTGTGCCCCGAGCGGAATTAAGCGCCAGGGATGGCGCTGCGAGGGGTATGGAGACGCAGGCGGCCCATGGAAGGGCCGGCAAGGCGTCCCCCGGAAGGAGATACCCGATCCGCCTGAGCGATGAGCACTTGCCCCGCCCACCTCTCTCGCAACCGAAACTTGCGTGTATGGGAAGGGCGCCCCCGCGTGGCGCTCGACGGAGAGTCATGGGCCATACTCTAGAGGGGATGTCCGGGCCGCGGCCGAGCCGACGAGTGCTCGCCCCGCCCACCTCTTTAGTAATCCCAACTACCCGCGTACGGTAAGGGTGTCTGGCCGGAGAGCATCGGGCCGACTCAGGTTTTCGGGGCGGGCTCCGTTGCCGCGGGCGTCATCTTCCAATATGATGGGGGGCTACACCAACTGTCGAAGGGGAATTCCGATGGCGATACCGTTCATGGACCTCAAGGGCCAGTTCTCGGCGTACGAATCCGACATCCGCGCGCAGGTCGACGACGTGCTGAAAAGCGGCGCGTTCATCATGGGCCCCAAGGGCGCTGCGCTGGAAAAGGCGCTTGGCGGATTCGTCGGCGCCCGCCACGCGTTCGGATGCTCCTCGGGCACCGATGCGCTGCTGCTCGCGCTCATGGCGTACGGGGTGAAGCCGGGAGACGAGATCGTCACGACGCCGTTCACCTTCATCGCCACCGCCGAGGTGATCGCGCTGCTCGGCGCCGTTCCCGTATTCGTCGACATAGAACCGGTCCACTACAACATCGACCCGTCGAAGATCGATGCGGCGATCACCCCGAAGACGCGCGGCATCATCGCGGTCTCGCTCTACGGGCAGTGCGCCGACATGGAGGCGATCCAGGCCGTCGCCGAAAAAAGGAACATCTTCCTGATCGAAGACGGATGCCAGTCGTTCGGCGCGGCGCGCAACGGAAAACGGTCGTGCGGATTCGCCCACGTCGGGACGACCTCGTTCTTCCCGTCCAAGCCGCTCGGCTGCTACGGCGACGGCGGGATGGTGTTCACGTCCGACGACAAGATCGCCGACCTGATCGCCGGGCTTCGAAACCACGGGCAGTGGGAGCGGTACCGCCACCGGGTGATCGGCATCAACGGCCGGCTCGACGACCTGCAGGCGGCGGTGCTCCTGGCCAAGTTCGCACGGTTCGAGGAGGAGCTTGCGGCCCGGGCGCGGATCGGCGCGCGCTATTCCGAAGCGCTGGGCGACGTCGTGACCGTGCCCGCGATCATGCCGGGCAACACGCACGTCTTCGCGCAGTACTCGATCCGGACCGCTTCGCGCGACGCGCTGGCGAAGGCGCTGGGCGACAACGGCGTGCCGACGGCGGTCCACTATCCCATCCCGCTGCACATGCAGGAAGCGTTCTCGGGGCTGGGACTCGGGGCGGGCGCGTTCCCGGTTTCCGAGTCGGTTTCCACGGAGATTCTCTCGCTTCCGATGTCCGCGTTCCTGTCGCAGGCGGACCAGGACGAGGTGATCCGCCAGCTCCGTCGATTCTTCGGAAAGTGACGGCGTCCGCGCCCACGAAAGAGATCCTGGTCCGCGCGGTCAACTGGCTGGGCGACGCGGTGATGACGACCCCGGCGCTCGCGGCGCTGCGCGAGGCCAGTCCCGGGGCCCGCATCACGCTGGTGGCCAAGCCGCTCGTCGCCGACCTTTTCAAGGGGCACCCCGATATCGACGAGGTGATGGTCTACGACCGCGACGGGGTGCATCGCGGTTTTTCCGGGAAGCTTCGCATGGCGTCGGCGCTCCGGGCCCGGCGATTCGCATCCGCAATCCTGTTTCAGAACGCTTTCGACGCCGCGCTGCTCGCCTTCCTGGCCGGCATTCCCGAACGGGCGGGTTATTCGACGGACGGCCGCGGGCTGCTGCTGACGCGGCCCGTGTCCGTCACGGCCGAAACGATGGCACTGCACGAGACGGAATATTACCTCTCGCTGCTCTCGGCGCTCGGCGTCCCGCGTCCGGCGACGCCGGCGCTCAGATTGCACGTCTCGGAGGTGGAACGCGCCGGGATGGCCGCGCTGCTTGCCTCTCTGGGGATCGAACCGGGCCGGCCGCTCCTCGGGATCAACCCGGGCGCGACGTTCGGCTCGGCCAAGCGCTGGTTCCCCGAGCGGTTCGCCGCGGTCGCCGATGCCCTGTCCGACGCCTGGGGTGCGGAGGTCGTCCTGCTCGGCTCCCGCAAGGAGGCGCCCCTTTCCGACGCGATCGAGGCCGCCATGAATAAGAGGCCGCTCAACCTGACGGGGAGAACGACCGTGCGCGAAATGATGGCGCTGCTCGAGCGGTGCGCGTTCCTCGTGACGAACGACTCCGGCCCGATGCACATCGCGGCGGCGCTCGGCACGCCGCTGACGGCGATCTTCGGCCCGACCGAATGGGATCGCACCTCGCCGCTGACGAAACGCGCACGGCTCGTGCGCGCCGACGACATCGCCTGCGCCCCGTGCAAGCGGCGCGAGTGCGACCGGGAGCACATCTGCATGCTGGGCGTGACGGCCGAAATGGTGATCGAGGCCTCCCTCGGCCTCTCTCGCGAGGTGGCCGGTGGCCGCGTCTAGAATCCTGATCGTCAAGCTGTCGGCGATGGGCGATGTCGTCCACGGGCTCGCCGCGGCGGCGTTTCTCCGGAAGGCCGCGCCGGACGCCCGGATCGCGTGGGCGGTAGACTCCCGTTTCGCGGGACTGGTCGAAGGACATCCTGCGGTCGACCGGGTCGTTCCGCTCGATATCAAATCGTGGAAAGGACGCTGGGCGGCCCCGGAGACACGGAAGGAAGTCGCCGCGGCGCTCCACGCGCTGCGCGCAGGCGGCCACGACGTCGCATTCGACCTGCAGGGAAACATCAAGAGCGGCGTGGTTGCCTGGCTCTCGGGCGCCCCGGTGCGCGTCGGCTTCCCGAAGGAGACCGTCCGGGAAAAGCCGAACCTGCTGCTCACCAACCGGCACGTGGCGCACGACCCGGCCGACCGGCATATCACCCACCGGTTGCTTCGGCTGGCATCCGCCCCGTTCGGCGGGACGTTCTCGCCGGAAGATGCCCGGCCTTTTTTCCCGGTATCGCCGGACGCGCGGCAGGCGGCGGGCGACCGGTTGCGGGAGGCACTCCCGGGAGCGACCCGTTTCCTGGCGCTTCATGCGGGAACCACCTGGAACACCAAGCGGATGGACCCGACCTTCTGGGCAGCCGTGATCGTGTTGTTGCGCGACCTGCAGCCCGGCCTTGGAACCGTGCTGTCGTGGGGCGGCGAGGCCGAAAGGGTCGAGGCGGAGCTGATCGCAGCGCTGGACGGATTCCTCGCCGCCGACGCCGCC
>JANXPS010000060.1 GCA_025357175.1 Deltaproteobacteria bacterium
CGTTCGAACTCTACCTGGTCGGGAGAGGGTTCAAGGGGTAATCGTCGACCGCTTCCTAGTCCCGGTGGGAGATGCGGTCCAGACGGGCGCCGTCGGGCCCGTCCAGCAGGCGCCAGCCCAGCGCCGCGATCCGCTCCCGCAGCGCGTCGGCCCCCGCCCAGTCCTTGGCTCCGCGTGCCGCGCGCCGGGCCTCCGCCAATTCCAGCACTTCGCCGGGGATTTCCGGAGGGTTCGCTCCGGCATCGCCTTGTCCCGTGTCGGCCGTCGCCGCGACAGCCGCCTCCCACACGTCGACCGGCACATCCCCGCGCCCCGCATTTTTCACGAATGGCCCGAGGAGACCGAGGTCGAACGTCTGTCCCGCCACGTGCCGCGATTCGCTTCCGCCACGGATGACGGTGACCGCCCCTTCCCCGACCACTTCGCAATGGCCCGTGGACACTTCCGCGACCAGCATCGTGCTTTCATCGACGCCCACGACCGTCCGGTCCGGCGGAAGCATGGCGTTCAGCTCGCCGAAACGCTGCCGGCCCATGTAGCAGCGGCTGGTGTCCAGTTCCGCGCCGCCGTCCCGGTTGTTCCAGTGGGGCATGAAGACCAGCGAGAGCCCGTAAGCCCCGAACAAGTCGAGTCCCGGCAGCCAATGCGGCGGTTCCCCCACCTTGTAGATTTCATAGACCGGCAGGGATAACGCCCCGGCCGCGATCATGGCCGCGCTGGCGAGGACGACCGTCGCGCCCAGGCGGTGACGCGCCAGCACGGCGTTCCAGGCGAGGCTCCCCCGAAGCTGGCGGGCGGCGTAGGTCGGACTGCCCGGACCGAGGAAGATCATGTCGGCACGCAGGATGGGATCAATTAGGGCCGGGTCGTCGGGGCTGAACGGCGTGCCGCGCCGGCGGGCGGGAACGACTTCGACGACCGGGTGGAAATTGCCGAGCCGTTGACGGAGGAATCCGGCGATCCGCCCGGCGACCTGCTCCGAGTTTGGTTCAAAGCCCGCAGGCGTCTCGAGCACGGCGATCCGCGGAGGCTGCGGCGAGTCGATCCGCGCGGCCAGTTTCTCGAAAACGCATCCGCCGATCCGGGAAGTCTCCCCGGAGCCGATCAGCACGACCAGGCCGATATCCCGGAATCCAGACATGGTCACGATTATACCCGTCGCCGTGCCCGTTGCAAAAGTGAAGCGGCGCGGCTATTTTAATGCCGTGGACCTGCACTCTTTCGCAAAGAAAACGTTTTTGGCCGCCCTGCTCGCAACATGCCTGCTGGCCCGGGCCGTCCCCGGCCTGCCCGAGGACGTGGACCACGTGGCCTGGGGGCACATCGAGCGGACGATCGGCGACGGACAGCGGATACTCGTCGTCCCCGACAAGGGGAGGTTCATCGAGGGGGCCGAAGTCAGCCTGTATGAAAAAAGCCGGCTCGTCTGTTCGGGCGTCGTCCAGAGCGCCTACAAGGACAGCGCCTACGTCGGCCTCGAGGAGGCGTGCCGCGAGGCGAAATTCGTCCCCGGGGAGCTGTTGGTCACCATGGGAACCACCTACCACGAAATCAGCCGGAATTTTACCGAATGGGAGGCTGCCGGGGTCACGAGCGAGATGAAGCGGAAGGTCGCGGGGGTCCCGGGCAGGGTGAAGGCCGTATCCGTCCGGATGGACGGGAAACAGGGACTGTCCGTGTCGTTCGCCCTGCTCGATTCCGCGGATCGACTCACGGCCTCCGACGGAACGGCCGAAATCACGGTCGTTTCGCTGGGCGATTCCGGCGGGGAAAGCCGGGAGGAAGTCCTCGTCCGCCACGATACACTTCTACGACTTTTCGATCCCTCCCCCCCGCACACCGGGCGCCCGGGGAAAGGTCACCCTGGGATTCAGGAACACCGACGGCATTCTGGCCTGCGGGGAAGTCCCTTTCTCGTTCTGACCGCTGAACCTTCCGGACTCTCGCCGCATCCAAACCGCAGACGCCGAAGCACCCAAGGAGGCAGGCCATGGCCGAGATACCGCGGATTCATCCATCGGACGCCCGGGTCAAGGTGCAGCGGGGCGAAGCGCTCCTCGTCTGCGCCTACGAAGACCCCGAATCGTTCCTGAACCTGAGGCTGGAGGGAGCGATCCCCCTTCACGAGTTCCGTGCCCTGACCCCGACGTTGTACAAGGGGCAGGAGATCGTCTTCTACTGCGCCTGACCCACCGAAGCCACCTCCGCCGGTCTGGCGGGGCGATACATCGCCGAAGGGTTCCGGAATGCGAAGGCACTGCTGGGAGGCGTGGAAGCATGGAAGGCGATCGGATTCCCGCTGATCCCGAGGGATACGCCACAACGAGGCGCTACCGGCTGAGGAGACGGCCATGAACGGCCGCGGCCGTGAGGCGTTCGGCCATCCGGGCATCCCCCCCAGGTGGACGCAGGGGGCCAAGGACGGCGTCGGAACCTCCTACTCGAGCGCCAGCCGGGTCTGGTTCACGCTCTGGAACGGCGCGATCACCGAAATCTACCATCCAACCGTCGACCGGCCGCAGATTCGCGATTTCCAGCTCTTGGCGACCGACGGGGAAACGTTCTTCCACGAGGAAAAACGGCACATGCGCTCGAAGACCGAGCGGCTCTCGCGTCACGTGCTCGGCTACCGGGTGACCAACGAAGACCCGGAAGGCCGCTACACGATCCTCAAGGAAATCATCTGCGATCCCCACCTGCCGGTCGTGCTCCAGCGGATATTCCTGCTGGGCGACGACGATTTCCTGTCCCGCCTCAAGCTCTTCGCCCTCTGCGCACCCCACCTGGGGGGAGGCGGCTGGGGCAACAACGGCTACGTCCTCGAGGCCGCCGGCCGAAAGATTCTCGCTGCGGAAAAAGACGGAAACTGGCTCGCGATCGCCGCGGGCGTCCCCTTCTCCCGCCTTTCGGCCGGTTATGTCGGCACGAGCGACGGCTGGACGGACCTGGCCGAGAACTACCGGATGGACTGGCAGTTCGACCGGGCCCTCGACGGAAACGTGGCGCTGACGGGCGAACTTGCGCTCGACGGCTGCCGGGCGTTCACGCTTGCGATCGCCTTCGGACGCGGGCTTCACGACGCCGCAACCGCGCTGTTTGAATCGCTTGCGGTGCCGTTCGACACCCACCTCGAGCGGTTCACCGAACAGTGGAGCCGCGCGGGCCGCAGGATTCTCCCGCTCGAGGATGCGCACTGCGAGGAGTGCGACCTCTACCACGGCAGCTACAGCCTGCTGCTCGGGCACGAGGACAAGACCTACCCCGGCGCCTTCATCGCCTCCCTGTCCATTCCATGGGGCGAGGCCAAGGACGACCGGGACCAGGGCGGCTACCACCTGGTCTGGACGCGCGACCTGGTCAACACCGCCCTCGGGCTGCTCGCCGCGGGCAACCGGGAGTCGCCGCTTCGCGCGCTCGTCTACCTGGCCGTCAGCCAGCATGCGGACGGAGGCTTCCCGCAGAATTTCTGGATCGACGGAGAGCCTTACTGGCGGGGCGTCCAGCTCGACGAGGTGGCGTTCCCGATCCTGCTCGCCCGGCACCTCTCCCGCGAGGGGGGCACCGGCGACTTCGACCCGTGGCCGATGGTGCGCAAGGCGGCCGCATACCTGATTCTCCACGGTCCCGCCACCCAGCAGGAACGATGGGAGGAGGCCGGCGGCTATTCCCCCTCGACGCTCGCGTCCAACATCGCGGCGCTCGTCTGCGCGGCCTGCTTCGCGCGGGAGCGGGAAGACGAGCCGACCGCCCGTTTCATCGAGGCGTACGCCGATTTCCTCGACAGCCACGTCGAGGCATGGACCGTCACCGGCGCGGGCACGCTGCTCCCCGGAATCAGCCGGCACTACATCCGGATCCTGCCGGTGGATGTCTCGGACCACTCGCCCGTCGAGGATCCGGACGCCGGCATCCTCGTGCTGAACAACCAGACGCCCGGCAACCCCTGGAAATTTCCGGCGCGGGAAATCGTCGACGCGGGATTTCTCGAACTGGTCCGGTACGGTGTCCGCCGCGCGGACGACCCCCTGATCATTGACTCGCTGCGGGTGGTTGACGCCCTCCTGAAGGTCGAGACCGGCTGCGGACCGGCCTGGCGCCGGTACAACCACGACGGGTACGGGCAGCGCGACGACGGCGGACCGTTCGTCGGCTGGGGCAGGGGTCGCGCCTGGCCGCTGCTGACGGGGGAGCGGGGGCATTACGCCCTTGCGGCGGGCGAAGACCCGCTGCCGTATCTCCGGGCGATGGAGGCGTTCGCCATTCCGACCGGGCTCCTGCCGGAGCAGGTCTGGGACGAGCCGGACCGGACCGACCTTCACATGCGTCTCGGGCGACCGACCGGCTCTGCGCGCCCGCTCATGTGGGCGCACGCCGAATACATCAAGCTGCTCCGTTCCCGCCGCGACGGCCGCGTCTTCGACTGCATCCCCGAAGTCGCAGCCCGCTACGGCGGCGACCGGAAAGCGTGCGGCGCGCTCGAAATCTGGAAGCACAACCGGCGCCCCCGCACCGTCAAGGCGGGCGTCCCGCTCCGGGTCCAGGCGGCCGAGCCGTTTTCCCTGCACGTGTCCCGGGACGGGTGGCTCACAGCCTTCGACGCCGAATCCGTCCCGACCGCGCTGGGAATCGACTACTTCGACATCCCGACGCGCGCCGGGGAAAGCGGCGACATCCGTTTCACTTTTCGATGGAAAAATCGGAATTCATGGGAGGGAACGGACTACGCGGTGGCGGTCGGGTAGGCGTATATTATTCCTTTACCCAAACTGTCCCGGGCCGGACCCAATCGAAAGGATTCCCCATGAGACGCGCCGAACGCGAAATCACCGACAAGACCGATATCGAGAAAGTGCTGCGGGAGGCGCCGGTCTGCCGGTTGGCCATGGTCGACGAAAAGGGGGAGCCCTACGTGGTCCCGCTGAACTTCGGCTACAACGGCGGAACGCTCTATTTCCACGGAGCGAACGCGGGCCGGAAAATCGACATCCTGCGTCGCGGGGGCCGGGTCTGCTTCGAAGTCTCGATCAACCGCGGCGTATTCCAGGCCGAAACGCCGTGCGACTGGGACTGGCGCTATCGCAGCGTCATCGGCTACGGCGCCCCCCGCTTCATCGAGAACCAGGGCGAGAAGCAGGCCGCCCTCGCGCTGATCATGGCGCACTATTCCGAGGCGCGTTTCGACTTTCCCATCGCCTCGCTCGTCACCACCGCCGTCTACGCCGTCAAGATCGAATCGATGACCGGCAAGGAATACCGCCCGGTGTAGCGCCGACCCGCCCCGGCGGCCGGCCGTCACTTCTTGAAGGCCTGCGCGATCGCCTCCCGGATGTCGTGGACCGGGGCAAGCTGCAGGGGGAATTTCGTCCCGAGCCGCTCGGCGTTGCTCGCCGGAAGGATGACGCGCGTGAATCCCATCTTCGTGACCTCGTTCAGCCGGCTTTCGGCCTGCGGCACGGCCCGCACCTCGCCCCCCAGCCCCACTTCCCCGAAGATCGCGGTGCCCGCCGGGATCACCTGGTCGCGAAACGACGCCGCGACCGCGCACAGGAGCGCGAGGTCCGCCGCCGGCTCGTCGATCCGGATGCCGCCCGCGACGTTGACGAACACGTCCTGGTTGTAGAGCGACAGCCCCGCCTTCTTTTCGAGGATCGCGCACAGGAGGATCACCCGGTTGGTGTCGGCGCCGAGCACCGTGCGGCGCGGCATCGCGAGGTAGCTCTGGCTGGCCAGCGCCTGGACCTCGACCAGCAGCGGCCTCGTCCCCTCGATGGCCGGGAAGACCGTCGTGCCCGACGTGTCGCCGTTTCGCTCGGACAAAAACATCCCCGACGGGTCGGCGACCTCGGAAAGTCCGGTCGTCCGCATCTCGAACACGCCGATCTCGTTCGTCGATCCGAACCGGTTCTTCACCGCCTTGAGGATCCGGTACGGGTGCCCCTTCTCCCCTTCGAAATAGAGGACCGTGTCGACGAGATGCTCGAGCACCCGCGGCCCGGCGATCGCGCCCTCTTTCGTCACGTGGCCGACGAGGAAGACCGAGATGCCCGCCTTCTTTCCGAAGAACACGAGCCGTCCCGCGCACTCGCGCACCTGCCCGACCGACCCCGGCGCCCCCGGCATGTCGCCGGTGAAGACGGTCTGGATCGAATCGATGATCAGCGCCGACGGGGAGAGATCGCCCGCCGCCGCCATGATCTGCTCGAGGGAGGTTTCGGCCATCAGGTAGATCGAACCGCCGTCCACGCCCATCCGGGCCGCGCGCATCTTGATCTGCGCCTCGGACTCCTCGCCGGACGCATAAAGGATCGGCCTGCCCGCCGCAGCCAACCCCTTGGCCACCTGGAGCAGCAGCGTGGACTTGCCGATGCCGGGGTCTCCGCCGATCAGCGTGGCGGAGGCGGGCACGACGCCGCCGCCCATCACGCGGTCGAATTCGGCGATGCCGCTATTCGTCCGGTCGGAGGCGCGCTCGGACACCTCTGACAGCTTGACGGGCTTCGACGCCGGAAAGTCGTGCATCGTCCGCCCGGTGTACTTCGGCGCGGCCGCTGCCGCTTCCTCGACCATGGTGCTCCACTGCCCGCAGCCCGGACACTGCCCGACCCACTTGGGCGAGACGGTGCCGCACTGCGTGCAGGCGTACTCTACCTTCGGTTTCGCCACGCTTCCTCCGCCGCCCGGGCCACATCCTCGAACGCGCCCTTTCCGGCCTTGACGATCTTTTTCACATCGTCGTACTCGGCCGCCCCGCGGCGTGCGCCACCCGGCAGCTCGACCTCCTTGACCCGCACCGATCCGTAAACGGTATCGACCGACACGACCTTGCGAGTCAGCGTCAGCCGGTCGCACGCGTGGTAGCGCAGCCCGATCGAGGTGGAAAGGGAGAAAACCGCCGCCGAGACGATCTCGAGATTCTCCTCGGGGCACAGGATGCGCAACAGCCAGCCGGGCCTTCCCTTTTTCATCGTCGCGGGCAGGATCGCGACGTCGAGCGCCCCCGCCTCGAAAGCGCGGGCCATCAGCAACTCGAAGCGCTGCGGGTTCATGTCGTCGATGTTCGCCTCGACCTGAAGGACGCGGTCGCGTCCCGGGCCCGCCCCGGTCGCCTCCCCCTCGATCACGCGCAGGCAGTTGGGCCGGTTCGCGAATTCCTTGTGCCCAAGCCCCGTGCCGACCCGCAACACGGTCATCTCAGGCGGCTTTTCGAACGAGACGTCGAAGGCGCGCAGCAGCGCCGCCCCGGTAGGCGTCACCAGCTCGCCTTCGCCGTCGCCGAAACGCCACTTCGCGCCGGTCGTCAGCGCCAGCGTCGCCGGGCCGGGAACGGGAATCTTTCCGTGCTCGGACCACGCCTCGCCCGACCCGCCGGGGAGCGCCGAGCTGAACGCCCGGGGGTTGCCGAGCAGGTCGAACAGGAAGCATCCCGAGGCGATGTCGACGATCGCGTCGACCGCCCCCACCTCGTGGAAGTGCACTTTGTCTTTCGTCGTCCCGTGCACCTGCGCTTCGGCCTCGCCCAGCAGGTCGAATGCGTGCATCGCGCGATCGCGTGCGGAGGCCGGCAGCGAAGAATTCCGAAGCAGCTCGACGATCTCGGGCAGGTGCCGGGCATGCGCCTTCTTCCCCGACACGTTGACGTCGACCCGCACGCCGGCGATGCCGCAGGATGAAGCGCGCTCGACCTTCAGCGCGTAGCCGGAAAGAGGCAGTCCCTTGAGCGCACGGCGCAATTCCCTCTCGGCGCCGGAGAGCGACAGCAACGCCGCGCAAGTCATGTCGCCCGCGATGCCGGTGAAGCAGTCAAAGTAGAGTATTCGGCTCATAAGCGGTTGATCACGGACGCGTAGACGCCGGCGCCGAAGCCGTTGTCGATGTTGACGACCGCGACCGTCGGGGCGCACGAGTTGAGCATGCCGAGCAGCGCGGCGATGCCGCCGAAACTCGCGCCGTAGCCCACGCTTGTCGGCACCGCGACCACGGGCTTGTCGGTGAGGCCGCCGACCACCGATGCGAGCGCCCCTTCCATGCCCGCAACCACGACGAGGACGCGTGCGCCGGTGAGCGCCTTTTTCTGCATCAGCAGCCGGTGGATGCCGGCCACGCCGACGTCGAACAGCCGCTCGACCTTGTTGCCCATGAACTCGGCCGTGATCGCGGCCTCCTCGGCGACGGGCACGTCGGATGTGCCCGCCGTGATGATCAGGATCGTTCCCTTGCCCGTGACCGGCGGCTCTTTCGAGCGGATCACCGCGCAGCGCGCTTTGGCGTGGATCACGGCGCTGCGGAACTGCTTGCGGATCGCAGTCTGCTTGGCGTCGTCGATCCGGGTGATCAGCACGTCGGCCTCGGCCTTCCGCATCGCCCGGGCGACGGAGATGATCTGCGCCGCCGTCTTCCCTTCGCCGAAGATCACCTCGGGCATCCCCTGCCGAATCGCCCGGTGGTGGTCGACGTGGGCGTCTCCGAGACTTTCGTAGTGCATCGTGCTCAGGTTTTCGTAGGCGGCTTCGGCGGTTTTCTTGCCGGCGGCCACATCCTTCAACAGGTTTTTCAGCTTTTCCGGGGTCATCGGTTCTCTCCTTCCGGCCTCTCGATCCTGATGCGCACCTGCGTCACCGCCCGGTCGGAGGCGCGAACCACCGTGAACTGCACGCCCGGGACCCGGTACGACTCGCCAGGGGAAGGGATCCGGCCGGCGAGCGCGATCAACAACCCCCCGAGCGTCGCATAGTCGCCCTTCGGAAGGCGGACGCCGATCCCTTCCTCGACGCGCGGCAACTCGGTCCTGGCCGACGCGAGAAACGTTCCTTCACCGACCTTCCGGAACAGTTCGCGGCCCCGGTCGTACTCGTCCTCGATCTCGCCGACGACCTCCTCGACCACGTCCTCGGCCGTGACGATGCCCGCGACGCCGCCGAGTTCGTCGACCACGACCGCGAAGGAAGTCGCGGCCTTGCGGAACGCCCCCATCAGTTCGTCGACCGGCATCAGTTCGGGGACGAAAAGCGCCTTCCGCAAAAGCGGCATGATCGGGGCGCCGGGCGATTTTCCGATCGTGTCCAGGACGTGGAGGAACCCGATGACCTGGTCCAGCCGGTCGCGATAGACGGGATATCGGGAATAGCCGCTGTGCGCCGCCAGCAGCGCGGCGTCGCGGCAGGTGGCGTCCGCCTGGAGGGCGGCGACCTGCGGGAGGGCCCGGCAGATGTCTCCCACGGTGAGCTCGCCGAAATGGAACACCCGCCTCACCATCGCCCGCTCGTGCGGTTCCACGTCGGAACCGGCCCGGCTCATCTTAAGGATCAGCCGCAACTCGTCGCGCGTGACCGATCCGTGGATCGGCTCGCTCCCCCCGAACGGCCTCGCGAGCAACCGGCCCAGGAAAGAAACCACCGACACCACGGGATAGAGCGGGTACCCGGCCATGCGGACAAAGCGCGCGGCGACGCCGACCAGCCGGTCGGCGCGGGGCACGGCGAAGCTCTTGGGAATGATCTCGCCAAGCAGGATGACGAGCGGCGTGACGATCGCGACCGCGACGAGCGAGGCCCGATGGCCCATCGTCCCGAGCATGCGCGACGTGGTCAGGACAGTGCTGAGCACGACGAAGATGTTGGTCCCGGTCAGCGTCGTGGCGATCGCGCGCTCGGGCTGCTCGAGCAGCCGAAGGGCGATCCCGGCGCCGGCATCGCCCCTTCTCGCCCGCTCGGCGAGCTTGTGGCGGTCGGCCGAGATGAGGACCATCTCGGCGCCGGTGAAGATGCCTTCCATCAGGAGGCAGAAGGCGATGGCGAGCACGAGTTCCAAGCGGCTACGCCTCCTCTTCCGATACCGGCTTGACCGAAACCTCGACGATCCGGATCCCCTTGAGCCGTTCGACGATGAAGCGGTGGCCGCCCAGGACGATCGCGTCTCCCCGCGAAGGCAGCCGGCCGAACTCGTGCAGGAGCAGCCCCGCCACCGTGTCCCACTCCTCGTCGGGCAGCGCGGTGCCGAAACGTTCGTTGAAGCGGTGGATCGGCATCTTCCCGAGCACCCGGTGACGGCCGCCCGGGCCGTCCATCACCTCGCGCTCCTTGCGGTCGTGCTCGTCCAGTATCTCTCCGAACAGCTCCTCGAGCACATCTTCCAGCGTGATGATTCCGACGACCTCCCCGAACTCGTCGACCACCAGCGCGAGATGGATCTTGCGCTGCTGGAACCGCCGGAGCAGCAACGGAAGCTTCTTAGAGGTCGGCACGACCACCGGCGGGACCACGAGGGCGCGCCAGTCGACCTCCCCCGCCCCTTCGGCGACCGGGGTCAGCAATTCCTTCGCGTAGAGTATCCCCGTCACGTTCTGTCGCTCCCCTTCGAAAACCGGGATCCGCGACCGGCGGTAGCGGCCGATCTGCACGAGGAGGTCGTCCCAGGGCAGGCCGGCCTGCACCATGAAGACGTCGGCAAGCGGCGTCATGATTTCGCCCGCCCGCTGGTCGGTCAGGTCGAAGATGTTGTGGATCAGCGTCTTTTCGCCGGGATCCAGCGTGCCGGCCTCTTCGCCCACGTCGACCAGCGCCCGGAACTCGCGTTCGGAAAGCACGCCCCAGGTGGACGATATCGTGCCGCCCCCCAGCAGCGACAGGAAGGCGTTGGCCACGCCCTCGAGCACGAACCGGATCGGCGTCGCCAGCCAGGCGAAGAACCGGAACGGGCGGGCGGCCGCCAGCGAGAAGGCGCCGGCCCGGTGCCAGACGATCGACTTCGGGCCGATGTCGCCCACCACCAGGATGAGCAGCATCCCGACCGCGGTGGCGAGCAGCTTTCCGTAGCGCGGGTAAAGCGGGACGAGCATTCCCGCGACAAGGGCGGAAATCGAAACGTTCGCGATTTCGTTTCCGATGAAGATGGTCGTGATGAGCGAGCTCGGCTTGTCGAGCATCTTCTCGATCAGTCCGCCGATGCGGTTCCCCTCCTCCTTCCAGCGCATGAGGTCGACGCGGCGCAACGCGAAGAATGCCGTCTCGGACGCGGCGAAAAATGCGGAGACGAGCAGCAGCAGCGGGATGAGGATGAATTCCATGGACGGTCAGCCGGGCCCGAAGTGGCGAAAACCGGACGGCACCGACGCCCCCGGAATCGTACGGCCGTCGGGCATCCGGACGACGACGCCGGGCGAATCGGTAAACGTGCCTATCGCGTTGAACCCGCAGGGAAACGGCGCCATCGCGGCGAGGAACGCTTCGAGTTTTTTCGGAGAGACGGCCATCAGCAGTTCGTAATCCTCGCCGCCGGCGAGGAACGCCGAATTCGGATCCAGCCCGAGCGCGGATGCGGCATTTCGAAACGACCTGGAAATCGGAAACGATGAAGCGTCGAGCCGTGCACCGATGCGGCCCCGCTCGACCAGATGTCCCAGGTCGGGGAGCACGCCGTCGCTCACGTCGATCATCGCGTTGACCGCTCCGCTTCCGGCGGCGGCGATCCCTTCGCGCCAGCGCGCAAGTGGAACCAGGTGGCGTCGCATCGCCTCGCGTCGCCAGCCCGACGGTTTCGAGGGGCGCCCCTGCGAAAGAAGCGATAGCCCGAGCCGGGACCATCCGGGCTCGCCCGTGACGACGGCGATGTCGCCCGGCTTGGCTCCCGTCCGAAGCGTCGGCTTCCCGCCGCGCATTTCGCCCACCACCGTGACGGAAACGGTGAGCCGGCTTCCGCGCACCGTGTCGCCCCCGACAAGCCGCATGCCGGCCGGCGCGGCGGCCTCGGCCATGCCGCGGTAAAGGGCGTGGAGAAATTCGACGGTGAGGTCGGGCGGCGCGGCAATCGCCACGAGATAAGCGGAAGGCGTCGCCCCCATTGCAGCGAGGTCGGACAGGTTGGCCGACAGTGCGCGGAACCCCAGTTCGGCCGGCCGGAAATAGTCGAGCGAAAAATGGGTTCCCTCGACCAGCATGTCGGT
>JANXPS010000130.1 GCA_025357175.1 Deltaproteobacteria bacterium
TCTACTACAAGGAAGATTACGCGAAGCTCGAGATAAACCTCGAGGGCGACTACGTCCTTCGCGTTGTGGGTGTCGGGCCCGGCCGGACCGATTTCGTCATCACCCTCGACGACGACGAACTCGACCGGTACCGCGAGTGGGGCGAACACTTCGTCGTGACGATGGCGCACCGGATCCACCGCGACCCGGAGGCCTACGCGGAGCGGAACCGGCTGGTTGCGCCGGCCGTGCGGGATGCGCCGAAATCCCTGCGCTCCGCGAGGCGATTCCCGTTGTGGGTCGCCGGTTCGGCCGGAGTTGCCGCCATCTTTGCGGCCTACCTGATGCTGGTGTTCTCGGCCGTGGGCCGGCCGGCCGGCGAAACGGTGCTGGTCGGAGGAACGGCGGTCGGGCTTCATTCGGCGCCGGACGACATCGGAGAAATCCATTTCATGACGGTTCGCATGGCCGACGGATCGACCGTCCAGGTGCGGCTTGCCCGAAAGGCCGACTACAAGGAAAATGCGGCGGTGATCCTCCGGGAGGCGAAGGCGTTGTTTTTCGGCGCCGCCGCATACCGGTTCGAAAAATTCAGGTGACAAATCGAATGGCCGTCCCGTGTCGTCTAATAGTTAAAGGACGACGGGAGGACACCATGGAACTTCACCTTTACGATCACGAACTCGAGTTGCTTCGGGACGTGTTGTCGAACGATCTGGCGCGGCTGATCCACGAGATCGCCCGTACCGACAGCCGGTCGGCCCGCAAGGAACTGAAGCGGGGCGAGGCGGTTCTCGAGGGCATCCTCGACAAGCTGGGCGGCAGCAGGGTCCGGATCGCTTCGTAGCCGGCACCGGTCATGCGACGGTCATGCGTGCTTGATGAAGGTTCCGTTCGAGTATTCCTCGAACGCGACCTTTAGTTCCTCTCGGGTGTTCATGACGATCGGGCCGTACCAGGCGACCGGTTCGCCGATGGGTTTTCCGGAGACGAGCAGGAACCGGACCGGCACTTCCTCCGAGATCACGCGAACCGCGTCGCCGTTGCCGTACAGGACCAGCGTTCCCTCGCCGCAGCGGCAGTTGCGCTCGATGTCGAACCAGTTCCGGCTCGCCGCTTCGCGTGCGTACGCGTCTCTCCCCGGGTCGAAATACCCCTCGCCTTCGATCACGTAAGCCAGGACGGTATGCCCCGGCTTGACGCCGTGTTCGAACGTCCCCCCCGCGGGCACTGAAACGTCGAGATATTCCGGGTCGGTGACGATGTCCTTCGCCGGTCCTTCGACGCCGTCGAGCCGTCCGCAGATGACTCTTGCCCGGACGCCGCCCGGAAGGATCGCTTCGGGAATCCGGCTGCTTTTTATCTCCCGGTAGCGCGGGTCCATCATCTTGTGGGAGGCCGGAAGATTGGCCCACAGCTGGAAGCCGCCCATGTGCTTCCGCGCATCGCCTTTCGGCATCTCCTGGTGGATGATTCCGCTGCCTGCGGTCATCCATTGCACGTCCCCTGGCAGGATGTTCCCCTTGTTGCCCATGCTGTCGCCGTGTTCCACGTTTCCCTCGAGCACGTAGGTGATCGTCTCGATGCCCCGATGGGGGTGCCAGGGGAAGCCGGGAAGGAACTTCGACGGATCGTCGGAGCGGAAGTCGTCGAGCAGCAGGAAAGGGTCGAGTTGCGGCACCTGGTCGTATCCGAACGCTCTGCGCAGGTGGACGCCCGCCCCCTCGATGGTGGGACGGCTTTTCCAGGTCTTGCCGATCGTGCGGACTGCCTTCATGGCTTCCACCTCCTGGCCGACAGGGTTTGTCGCCTGGGCGTCAGTGCGTTCCCTCGGCCGCGAGCGCCTTGACGATCTCGCCGACGACGGCCTTCGCATCGCCGAATATCATGAGCGTGTTGTCGAGATAATAAAGCGGGTTGTCGATGCCGGCGAATCCGGGGCTCATGCTCCGCTTGACCACCAGCACGGTTCGGGACTTGTCGACATCCAGGATCGGCATGCCGTAGATCGGACTTCCCTTGTCGGAGCGGGCCGCGGGATTGGTGACATCGTTGGCGCCGAGCACGAGTGCGACGTCGGCCTGCGGAAACTCGGCGTTGGCATCGTCCATCTCGACCAGCTTGTCGTACGGGATGTTCGCTTCCGCGAGCAGGACGTTCATATGTCCCGGCATTCGTCCCGCCACAGGGTGGATCGCGAACGTCACCGTTACGCCCGCCTTCGTCAGGATGTCGTACAACTCACGCACCTTGTGCTGCGCCTGCGCCACGGCCATCCCGTAACCGGGAACCACGACCACGCGGCTCGCGGATCTCAGGATTTCGGCCGCATCCTCCGGCGCGGCGCTGCGCGCGACGCGCGTTTCCGCCCCCGCGGCCTGCGCCTGGATCTGGCCGAAGCCGCCGAACAGCACATTTGCGAACGACCGGTTCATCGCCTTGCACATGATGATCGACAGGATGAGGCCCGAGGATCCGTCGAGTGAGCCGGCGATGATGAGCAGCTTGTTGTCGAGGACGAAGCCCATGGCGGCCGCGGAAAGACCCGCGTAGGCGTTGAGGAGCGAGATCACTGTCGGCATGTCCGCCCCGCCGATCGGCAGGATGAGCAGTACGCCGAACAGAAGCGCCAGGCCGATGAAGGGGGGGAACAGCCAGGCGGCCTCCGGATGGAGCACGAGGACGACGCCCGCGGCGGCGGCGAGCCCGAAGATCGAAAGGTTGAGCACGTTCTGTCCGCGCCAGACGACGGGCCGCGTGGGCAGCAGCTCCTGGAGCTTGCCGAACGCCATCAGCGACGCGGTGACCGTCAGGCTTCCGAGCAGCACCTCGAGGGCGAGCGCGCCCATCGCGAAGCGGCCGATGGCGGGTGCGCGCAGATAGTATTCGGCCGTGCCCACCAACGCCGCGGCAAGGGCGCCGAACGCATGGGACAGCGCCGTCCGCTGGGGAACCGCGGTCATCGGCATCATGGCCATCGGGATGCCGATCGCCGTGCCGACCGCGAAGGCGACCGCGATCCACCGATAGGTCGCGATCGTGGGCTCGAGCAGCGTCGCGCCGACCGCCAGCAGCATGCCCCCCGCGCCGACGACGACGCCTCGACGTGCCGTCGGCACGGCCGAGAGCCACTTGAGCGCCAGGATGAAGGAGGCCGCGGCGGCCAGGTAAATCAGCGGGAGGGCGCGCCCGATCATGAGGGACATGGCAAGCCCCGATCGACCGGGATGCGAGATGGGAATTCAGGGTTTGTCATGTCCCTTTTCCGCTCTTCCGGAACATGCGAAGCATCCGCCAGGTGATGAGGTAGCCGCCGACGAGGTTGATCGTCGAGCATGCCACCGCCACCGTGCCCAGAACCGTCGAAAGGGTCGTCTTCTGCTCGCCGGCCACGATGATCGCGCCGACGACCGTGATCGCCGAGATCGCGTTCGTCAGCGACATGAGCGGCGTGTGAAGCAGCGGCGACACCCGCCGGATGATCTCGAGTCCGAGAAACGTCGCGAGCACGAAAACGTAGAGCCCGGTCTCAAGGTCGGCGATCATCGGGTCGTCCCTCCGGGGATGAGAACTTTTCCGTTGTGGGTGATCATCGCCGACCGCTGGATCTCGTCGTTCGGGTCGATCTCGAATGCGCCATCCTTGCAGGACGCCAAAATGAATGCGGTCAGGTTGCGGGAGTAAAGGGTGCTTGCATGCCAAGGCACCTCGGAAGGCAGGTTCGTCGGGCCGAAGATCGTGACGCCGCCGACGACGACCGTTTCTCCCGGTTGCGTGAGTTCGCAGTTGCCGCCGCCTTCCGCGGAAACGTCGACGATCACCGAGCCGGGCTTCATGGAGGCCACCATCACCACGGCGTTGATCGGCGGCGTGAAGGCGCCGCGCCTCCTCACCGCGGCGATGGTGGCCTCCATGAAGCCCGGCTCGGTGATCGTCGACGTTTCCGCGGAAGGCGGCGGCAACTGCGAACTCACGCAACCGGGAGA
>JANXPS010000162.1 GCA_025357175.1 Deltaproteobacteria bacterium
CCCGTCCTGAGTTCCGCCATGGACACGGTCACCGAGGCCGAGGCCGCGATCGCGATGGCGCGCGAGGGCGGAATCGGCATCATCCACCGAAACAACACGGCCGACGAACAGGCCTCCGAAGTCGACCGGGTCAAGAAATCGGAAAGCGGCATGATTTCCGACCCGATCACGGTCGATCCCGACCAGAAGGTGACCGAAGCGCTCGAAGTCATGAAGAAGTACCGGATCTCCGGCCTTCCGGTCACGCGCGAGGGGAAACTGGTCGGCATCCTGACCAACCGCGACCTTCGCTTCGAGACCAACTTCGACCAGCCCATTCGCAACGTCATGACCAAGGACGAGCTTGTCACTGTTCCCATCGGCACCACGCTCGAGCAGGCACGCGACATCCTGCACCGGAACCGGATCGAAAAACTGCTGGTCGTCGACGGCAAGAACAACCTGCGCGGCCTCATCACGATCAAGGACATCCTGAAGATCAAGAAATATCCCAATGCCTGCAAGGACGACAAGGGCCGCTTGCGGACCGGCGCCGCGATCAGCGTCGGGGCCGGATGGGAAGAACGCGTGGACAAGCTGGTCAAGGCCGGCGTGGACGCCATCTGCGTCGATACCGCTCACGGCCACTCCAAGATGGTCCTCGATACCGTCAAGGCGCTGCACAAGATGTTTCCCAAGGTTCCGCTGATCGCAGGAAACGTCGCGACGGGCGAAGCCACCGAAGCGCTCATCAAGGCGGGCGTCGACTGCGTCAAGGTCGGCGTGGGCCCCGGTTCGATCTGCACGACGCGCGTCGTCGCGGGGATCGGCGTCCCGCAGGTGACCGCCATCATGAAGTGCTTCGATGTGGCCCGGAAAAAGGGCATCTCGATCATTGCGGACGGCGGCATCAAGTACTCGGGCGACGTGACCAAGGCGATCGCCGCGGGCGGCACCGCCGTCATGATCGGTTCCCTCTTCGCGGGCTGCGACGAGAGCCCGGGCGAGCACGTCCTTTACCAGGGCCGAAGCTACAAGGTCTACCGCGGCATGGGTTCCCTCGAAGCCATGAAGAAGGGGAGCAAGGACCGCTATTTCCAGTCCCACGTCGAGACCGACAGCAAGCTCGTCCCCGAAGGCATCGAAGGCCGCGTCCCTTATCGCGGTCCGCTCGCAAGCGTCGTGTTCCAGCTCGTCGGCGGACTGAAAGCCGGCATGGGCTACGTCGGCGCGGCGACCATCGCCGATCTTCACAAGCGGGCCCGTTTCATGAAGATCACGGCCGCCGGCCTGCGCGAATCCCACGTCCACGACGTCGTCATCACCAAGGAAGCACCCAACTACCGGATGGAGTAACCCATTGGACCAGAAGATTCTCATTCTAGATTTCGGTTCGCAATACACTATGCTGATCGCCCGGCGCGTCCGGGAGCTCAAGGTCTATAGCGAGATCCACCCGTGCACCGTTGGCGTCGATTTCATCAAGGAGTTTTCCCCGTCGGGCATCATCCTGTCCGGCGGACCGGCCAGCGTCTACGAGCCGGGCGCACCGACGGTATCGAAAGAGATATTCTCCCTGGGCGTTCCCGTGCTCGGAATCTGCTACGGCATGCAGCTCATCACCCACCTGCTGGGCGGCAAGGTCGAAAAGGCCGAAGAACGGGAATACGGCTTCGCGAACATCCGCGGGGAGTGGGGCGACCCGCTCTTCCTGGGCATCGACGAGTTCCGCAACAACAACGCGCCGATCCAGGTCTGGATGAGCCACGGCGACCGGATCGATGCGCTTCCGCCCGGCTTCACGAGCATCGCCCGCTCCGAAAATTCGCCGGTCGCGGCGATGGCCAACCAGGATCGGTCCATCTACGGCGTCCAGTTCCACCCCGAGGTCGCGCACAGCCTTCGCGGAAAGGAAATCCTCGCGAACTTCCTGTTCCGGATCTGCGACGTGTCGCCATCCTGGACGATGCACTCCTTCATCGAATCGAGCATCAAGAAGATCAGGGATGCCGTCGGGAAGGACGGCGTCGTCCTGGGGCTCTCGGGCGGGGTCGACTCCTCGGTCGCCGCCGTGCTGCTCCACAAGGCGATCGGCGACCAGCTGACCTGCATCTTCGTCAACAACGGACTGATCCGGAAAGGCGAGGCCGAAGACGTCCTCCACACCTTCCGCGACGGGATCGGGCTGCACCTCGAGTACGTCGACGCTACCGACCTCTTTCTCGACGGCCTGGCGGGCGTCGAGGATCCCGAGCGGAAGCGCAAGATCATCGGCGAACTCTTCGTCCGTGTCTTCGAGGAGGCGGAACACAAGATCCCCAACGTCTCGTTCCTTGCGCAGGGCACGCTTTACCCCGACGTCATCGAAAGCGTCTCCTTCAAGGGGCCGTCCGCCGTCATCAAGTCGCACCACAACGTCGGCGGCCTGCCCGAGCACATGAAACTCAAGCTGGTCGAACCGCTGCGCGAGCTTTTCAAGGACGAAGTGCGCGAACTCGGACGCGAGCTCGGGATTCCGGCGCACATCATCGACCGCCAGCCGTTCCCCGGTCCGGGCCTCGCGGTCCGGATCATCGGCCCCGTGACTTCCGAACGGTGCAGAATCCTGCGCGAAGCCGACGCGATCGTCATCGAAGAGATCCGGAAAGCCGGTCTTTACGAGTCGATCTGGCAGTCCTTCGCGGTGCTGCTCCCGATCAAGACGGTCGGCGTCATGGGCGACGAACGGACCTATGAGAACGTCGCCGCGATCCGCGCCGTACACAGCCAGGACGGCATGACGGCCGACTGGGTCCAGCTTCCCTACGACCTGCTGCAGCGGATGTCCACCCGGATCATCAACGAGGTCAAGGGGATCAACCGGGTCGTATACGACATCTCCTCCAAACCCCCGGCCACCATCGAATGGGAATAAGCCAGTTCGTTCACCTGCACGTCCATTCGCAGTACAGTCTTCTCGACGGGACGATCAAGATCGACCAGCTCATCAAGAAGGTGGTCGACCTCGGAATGCCCGCGGTCGCGATCACCGACCACGGCGCGATGATGGGCACCATCGAGTTCTACGAGAAGGCGCGTGAAGCCGGGATCAAGCCCATCATCGGCTCCGAGCTTTACGTCG
>JANXPS010000163.1 GCA_025357175.1 Deltaproteobacteria bacterium
GTCGAGGTCGGAGACCGAAGGGTTGATCCGCCGGAATTCCTTCAGTTGCGCCGCGTACTGGTCGGGCGTGATGCCTCCCCGCCCGGTCAGGATCTTCCAGAGGGTCTCGCCCTCACCTACGGTCCGCGTCTCGTAGAAGACGCGCTGTCCCGTCTCGGTCGCCGAAGAATAGACCTTCTTCTCGAGGAAGATCTTGGGGCGATCCTCGTCTTCCTGCGCAGGACACACGGAAGCGGCCAGCAGAACGGCGGCCACCAGCGCGGTGCGAAACAAATCCAATCCCGGCTCTTTCCCAGTCATTTCCTCAATCTTTTTCGTAAAGGGCATCGAGCGTCGCCCCGTATTTTTCGACCATGACCTTGCGCTTGACCTTGAGCGTCGGCGTCAGCTCCCCCGATTCCTGGCTGAAATCGCGCCCGAGGAGAATGAATTTCTTGACCTGCTCGAACGTCGCCAGATGGCCGTTGACCTTGTCGACCCGCTTTTGCAGGAACGCACGCACCTGTGGAAGCGCCGCCAACCGCTCGAGATCGCGCTCGACGATGCCGCGGCGGCCGGCCCAGGCGAGCGTCTCCTCGGGAGAGAGCGTCAGGATGGCCGTCAGGTATTTCCGCCGGTCGCCGTAGACGAACGCCTGGCTGACGAAGGGATCGTGCTTCAGCAGGTTCTCGATGTTCTGGGGCGCGATGTTCTTCCCCCCCGACGTGACGATGATGTCCTTCTTCCGGTCGGTGACGCGAAGAAAGCCCTCGGAATCCATCGTCCCGATGTCGCCGGAGTGAAGCCACCCTTCCGGATCGATCGCCTCCCGTGTCGCTTCGGGATCGTCGAGATATTCCTTGAAGACGTGCGGTCCCCGGATCAGGATCTCTCCGTCGGCGGCGATCTTCAGCTCGGTTCCGGGCATCGCCCGGCCTACCGTGCCGAACTTGAATCGCTCGACCCGGTTGACGGAGGTCACGGAACAGTTCTCGGTCAGGCCGTACCCTTCGAGGATGAGCACGCCCATCGCGTGGAAGAATTCGGCGATTTCGGCCGAAAGCGGTGCCCCGCCCGAGACGAAGAAGGACAGCCGCCCACCCAGGCGCGCCCTCAGTTTTCGGAACACGAGACGGTCGGCGAAAAAATAGCCGAACGCGGTCAGCCCGGAGGGCCTCTCCCCGCGCTGCCTGCACTTCGACACCTTCCGCCCGACTCCCAGCGCCCAGCGGAACAGCGCCTTCTTGAGGAAGCCCGATTCGGATACCGTCGCCAGCACCTTCGCGTAAAACTTTTCGTAGAGGCGCGGCACGCTGACCATGATGTCGGGCCGGATCGCCCCAAGATCCTCCGCCACGGTCTGGATGGTCCGGGCGAACGCGGAAACGATCATGACGTCGAAGGAAAGAATGTGCTCGAGCCGGCCGGTCGTATGGGCGAGGGGAAGGAAATGGAGCATGGTCTGCCCCTTGCGCAGGACGGGAATCGCCTCCACGCAGGAGGTCGAGAGAAACGCGTAGTTGCGGTGACGGGAAACGACGCCCTTGGGGGGACCGGTGGTCCCCGAGGTGTAGGTGACCGTCAATTCGTCCTCGGGCCCGATTTCGTCGTTCCTGGCCTCGAACGCCCCCGGGTTGGCCGCATCCCACGCGCGCCCGGCCGCACGCAGCGCGTCGAGCCCGATGGCGGGGGGACGAGAGCGGTCCCCGACGGTGAGCATCACGATGTGCGCCAGCGACGGCAGGCGCGACAGGGAAGCCATGACCTTGTTGTGCTGCTCCTCGTCCTCGACGAACAACAGGCGCGCGCCGCAATGCGAGAGAATGAACTCGGCCTGTTCGGGACGGCTCGACGGATAGATGGGGACGGTGACGAACCCTCCCAGGACCGCGCCGATGTCGGCCAGCGCCCATTCGTAACGGGTTCCGCACAGGATCGAAACGCGGTCGCCCCGTGACAGTCCCATGGACATCAGGCCGCAGGCGATCTCGCGCACGGCCCGCCCCACCTCGGCATAAGAAACGGCTCGCCACGCGCCGGCCTCCGGGACAAGGTAGCGAACGCTGTCGCCCCCCTCCCGGATCCGGTCGAGAAACATCCGGTTGAGGGTTTGTTCCTTCATGCTCCCCTCAAAAAAATGCCCGGGCTATTCGTACTCCACCGCGAGGGTGACCGTGTTGCTGCGCCGCCCCGTGCCGTCGACGATCCAGCCGGTGTAGACCCGCCGCTCCTTGTGGTCGATCGAGGCCTCTTCCATCAGCGTGTAAACGCCGTCCCGTGCGACGCGGTCCCCGTGGCTGCCGTCGTCGTAGAGGATGTTGGTGCCGAAGGTGATCGCCTTGGTGTCCACGTTGCGGTAGGTGTAGTAGAGAAGCACCGAATCGCCCAGGATCGACGAGGATCGCTTGGTGACGGCTGCGTCGGTGTGCAGGTGCACCGT
>JANXPS010000169.1 GCA_025357175.1 Deltaproteobacteria bacterium
TGCCCATGATGAGGATCCCCTCATCCCGCAACGGCGCAAGTTTACGACCGATCGCGAAGTGGCCGGCCGGCGGCAGGTCGTAATCGATCGCGAGCTGGACGACCGGGATGTCCGCGTCGGGAAACAGATGCAACAACACGCTCCAGCTCCCGTGGTCGAGACCCCAGTCGAAACTGAGTTTCGCGGTTTCTCCTCCGACCACTCCGATCACCCGGTCGGCGAGATCGGGGCCTCCGGGCGCGGGATATTGAATCCGGTAAAGCGGTTCGGGAAATCCGCCGAAATCGTGGACGGTCTCGGGACGTGAATTCCCCGTGACCCATGTGCCGGAAACGTACCAGTGAGCCGATACCGAAAGGATCGCCTTCGGTCTTGGCAACTGAGAGGCAATCGAACGGAAGGCACGACTCCACACGTTATCCTCGATGGCATTCATCGGCGAGCCGTGCCCCACGAACAGGACGGGCATACGCCCGTCTTTCGTTATTGTCGGCATCGTGTCCAATGGCGGATACCTCCGTTATTCCCGGTCCGAGTATTTCCGGATCGTTTGATGGATTAGATGCCGTATCGTTCCGACCGGTTCGAAACGGGAGCGGCGACATAATCGGCGGCGTGATACGAACTTCGGACGTAGGGGCCGCTTTCGACATGCAGAAAGCCCATGCCGAGAGCCTCATCGCGAAGCATGTCGAACAGTTCGGGCGGAATGAAAGCCGCGACGGGCTGATGCTTTCGGCTGGGCGCCAGGTATTGCCCGAGACTGACATACGCGCATCCGATCCCGCGCAGGCCGGCGAGCACCCCGCGAACCTCGTCAAGCGATTCGCCCAGGCCGAGCATGAGGCCGGATTTCGTCGGGATGCCAGGCGCCAGTTCACGGGCGGCCGCCAGCACGTCGAGCGACCGGCGGTAATCCGCCCCCCGTCGAATGTCGTAGAGGCGCGGCACGGTCTCGACGTTGTGGCCGATGATGTCGGGGGCTGATTCGGCAACCTGTCGAATGCTTTCCCGCGCCCCCAGAAAGTCGGGGATCAGCAGCTCGATGCGCGTTTCGGGACAGGCCCGGCGGATCGCTGCGACGGTCGCTGCAAATGCGGAAGCCCCCCCGTCGTGCAGGTCGTCGCGCGTCGGGCTGGTGACCACCACGTGCGCAAGAGAAAGGCGGCCGACCGCGGAGGCCACCCGTTCCGGCTCGTCGGGGTCGACGGGGAGGGGCACCGCCTTGGTCACGTTGCAGAAGGCGCAGAGCCGGGTGCAGGCGGTCCCGAGGATCAGGAAGGTCGCCTGCTTCTGCCGGAAGCATTCCGTGATGTTGGGGCAGAGCGCCTGCTGGCAGACCGTATTGAGCCGGAGCTCGCCCAGCAGATTTTCCATCCCCGCGTGCGCGCCGGGGGACATTTTCTTTTGCAGCCAGGCCGGCTTCCGTTCGGTTGTCATGAAGCGTCCCGCTCGCGGAGCCAGTCGTATTCCGCATATTTGCCGACCCGCAATGTTTCAGACCGTTTCCGTTCCCAGTCGGTCAGGCCGGATGTCGCCAAGGTGATCCCGAGCGATGCGCCGAAGGCCTCGCCCAGCAGCCGGTTGAGATCGATCGGGGCCGCGTCGACCCCGAGCATGGCCAGGCTCGCGACGCGAAGGGTGTCGTCGGCCGGTCGCTCGCGCATGTACATAAGGCCTGCTTCGACCCTGTCGACCAGCGGGATCGAGCCGTGCTGGAAGATCGCGCTCCGCAACCGGCGCTGGGCGTTGCCGCCGATCTTGCGTCCGCCGATCATTACGTCGAATTCCTCCCGTCCCGCGAAGCAGAAAGGGGTCCGTTCTCCCAGCCGCGAGGGTTCTTCCGAAATGTCCGCCGCCCAGGCCGCATCAAGCCCGAGAGCCCCGTAAAACCTCAGAAGGAAGGCGGTCAGGTGGCGAAACGATTCCTTGATGGTCGCTGCGGGCGGCAAGTGCCGAGGGGCGCAGACGATCGCGTAGGTCAGTTCGTCGGCGTGATAGATCACGCCGCCTCCCGTGATCCGGCGGACGACCGGGACGCCGTCCTCCCGGCAGCGGTCGAGGTCGAGGACCGCCGACGAATCCTGGAAGCGGCCAAGCGACAACGCCGGTGGACTCCAACCGTAGAGGCGGAGCACCGGCGTCGATCTGCCTGGATCGAACCCGTCGAGCAACGCCTCGTCGACCGCCATGTTGGCGGGCCCGTCGAGCGGGCCGGTGTCGACGAGTCTCCAGGTCATCCCGTGAAGCAGACGTTCTGGCTGCGCGCCGCCTTCGTTTCGTCGAGTCGAGAGACCGGGGTGGTCACCGGCGCCCGCAGGAGCGCCGCGGGATCCGTCACGGCCGTATCGGCCGCCTCTCTCATGACCGCGATGAAGGCGTCGAGCGTCTCCTTGCTCTCGGTCTCGGTCGGCTCGATCATGATCGCCTCTTTCACGATCATCGGGAAATAGACCGTCGGCGGGTGGTATCCCCGGTCGATGAGGAACTTGGCGATGTCGATGGCGTGGACGCCGTGCGCCATCTGGCGGGAGGCCGAGAATACGCACTCGTGCATGCACGTCTGGTCGTAAGGCAGTTCGTAGACGTCTTTCAGCCGGCTCATCACGTAGTTTGCGTTGAGAACCGCGAGTTCGCTAGCCTCGATCAGCCCTTCGCGGCCTAGCATGAGAATGTAGGCGTACGCCCGGACGATGACGCCGAAGTTGCCGAAGAAGTTGGCGGAGCGGCCGATGCTGCGCGCCGTATCGTCGGCGACGCCGAAGGTGCCGTCGTCGAGCTTGACGACCCGGGGCACGGGCAGGAACGGGGCGAGCGCCGCCTTGACGCCGATCGGGCCGCTGCCGGGGCCGCCGCTGCCGTGCGGTGTTCCGAAGGTCTTGTGGAGGTTTACGTGGACCACGTCGAAGCCGACGTCGCCGGGGCGGACGTGCCCCAGGATGGCGTTGAGGTTCGCTCCGTCGTAATAGACGAGCGCGTCGACGCCGTGGGCCAGGTCGCAGATCTCCTTGATGTGCGGGTTGAAGAGCCCAAGCGTGTTGGGGCAGGTCATCATGACCGCGGCGACCTCGTCGCTGAGGGCGGCCTTGAACGCGTCGAGATCCATGTCGCCGTACGGGGCGGTCGGGATCGTGACGATCTCGTATCCGGCCATGGCGGCGGACGCGGGGTTGGTGCCGTGGGAAGAGTCGGGAACGATGACGTACTTCTTCTTGTTGCCCTTTGCGCGGTGGTAGGCGGCGATCACCATGATGCCGGTCATCTCGCCGTGCGCGCCGGCAAGCGGCTGGCAGGTGACCGCGTCCATTCCGGTGATTTCCTGGAGCAGCTCGTCCATGTGCTGGAGCAGCGCGAGCGACCCCTGGACCAGCGGTTCTCCGCCCAACAGCAGCGCCGGCATCGGGTGGAAGGGGGTAAATAATTTAGCGGCTTCCTCGGCCGATTTCGGATTGTATTTCATGGTGCACGATCCGAGCGGATAGAAGGTGCCGTCGACGCCCACGTTGCGGCGCGACAGCGTCGTGAAGTGGCGGACGACGTCGAGTTCGGAGAGCTCGGGCAGGCCGGCGGCCCCGGAGCGCTGCAGTCTCGCGGGCAGAGGCGGGGCGGGGGGCACGTCGTTCGCGGGAAGCGCGACGCCGTGCCGGCCTGGGACCGATTTTTCGTATATCAGCTCCATAGCACGCTCTCCAGTTCTTTCGCGAGCCGGTCGATCTCGACCTTGCTTCGCTTCTCGGTGACGGTGACGACGATGTCCTTGTCGCCCCCCGGATACCAGTTGCCCAGCGGGACGCCCGCCGCGATGCCGCGTCGAAGGAGCGCGGCGACCGCGTCGTCGGCCCGTCCGGGCAGGCGGACCGTGAATTCGTTGAAATACGGTTCGCGGTTGATGTGCGTCACCCCGCGGATCGCGGTCAACGCCCCCAAAGCGTATGCGGCCTTGTCCCGGTTGCGTTGCGCGAGCGTCACGATTCCCTGCTTGCCGAGCAGCGACATGTGGATGAGGCCGCGCAGCGCGCACAGGCTCTGGTTGCTGCAGATGTTGGAGGTGGCCTTGTGGCGCTTGATGTGCTGTTCGCGCGCCTGGAGCGTGAGGACGAATCCGCGACGGTTTTCACGGTCGACGGTTTCCCCGACGATGCGGCCGGGCATGTTGCGGATCAACGCCTTCTTGGCGGCGATGAAGCCGAATGCGGGGCCGCCGAACGAGAGCGGATTGCCGAGCGACTGCCCGTCGCCCACGGCGATGTCGACGCCCATCTCGCCCGGCGACTTGAGCAGCCCCAGCGAGACGGGGTAGACGGACGACACGAGGAGTCCGCCGTTTTCGTGGATCTTGGCCGCGAGCTCGGTGTAGTCGGCCGCGCATCCGAAGAAAGTCGGGTTGGAAACCAGCACGGCCGCGCAGCGGTCGTCGATCTCGCCGAAAAGGGCGCCCCCCGCGGTCGAGGCGTCTTCGGGCGGCACTTCGACGACCTCGACGGGCAGGTTCTCGAGGTAGGTCTTGACGATCGCCCGGTGGAACGGATTGACCGCGCCGTCGATGACCAGACGCTGCCGGCCGGTGATCCGGATCGCCATCAGCGCGCCCTCGGCCAGCGCGGTGCCGCCGTCGTAAAGCGAGGCGTTCGAGACGTCGAGTCCGGTCAGGCGACATATGGCGGTCTGGTATTCGAAGAGTGCCTGCAGCGAACCCTGCGAGCATTCGGGCTGATAAGGCGTGTAGGCGGTGTAGAACTCGGAGCGTCCGGCAAGGTGATCGACGGCCGACGGGATCAGGTGGTCGTAGAAACCGCCGCCGACGAAGGGCACGACATCGGCATTTTGTTTCGCAAGCCCCTTGAGACGGTCGAGCATCTCGAACTCGGAAATGCCCGCCGGGAGGTCGAACGATTTTGCGCGCAAATGCGGCGGAATCTGGGCGAACAGGTCGGCGACGCTCTTGACGCCGATGGTGTCGAGCATTTCCCGGACCTGACCCGGCGTGTGGGGTGTGAAGTCCATGGCTAGAGTCCTTTCAGGTACTCGAGGTACTGGTCGCGATTCATCAGGCGCGCCGTCTCGACGGGATCGGCCGCAGTCTCGAGCTTCGCCATCCAGGCGGCCTCTTCGGGCGACTCGTTGACGACCTCGGGCGCGTCGTTGAGCGCCGAGTTGACTTCGATCACCTTGCCGGAAATCGGGGCGTAGATGTCGCTCGCGGTCTTGACCGATTCGATCGCGCACAGCACCTCGAACTGCTTGACCTGCTTCCCCACCGCCGGAAG
>JANXPS010000170.1 GCA_025357175.1 Deltaproteobacteria bacterium
TGTCGGTGCCCGACCCGGAAAGTCACGGGCAGAAGCCCGAGCGGATCCGCGTCGTCGACTGGGCGGATCCGAAGAACAACGACTTCCTGCTGGCGAGCCAGTTCAGCGTAACCGGTCCGCTCTACACCTGTCGGCCCGATCTCGTCGGCTTCGTCAACGGCCTGCCCTGGGTCGTCATCGAGCTGAAAAAACCGGGCGTCCCGGCGCGCACGGGCTTCGACGAGAACCTCACCCACTACAAGAAACAGATCCCCGCCCTCTTCCGGTACAACGCGCTGCTGATCGCCTCCAACGGCACCGAGAGCCGGGTCGGATCGCTGACCGCCGGCTGGGACCGCTACTTCGAGTGGAAGCGGATCGAGCGGGAGGACGAGCCGCGGCGCGTGTCGCTGGAAGTGATGCTGCGCGGAACTTGCGACCCGGTGCGGCTGTTCGACCTGGTCGAGAACTTCACGCTGTTCTCCGAGCACAAGTCGGGGCTGGTGAAGATCCTCGGGCAGAACCACCAGCTGCTCGGCGTCAACAACGCGATCGCCTCGATGCTCGAAGCAAGGGAAGCGGGGCACGGCCGCGCGGGCGTCTTCTGGCAGACGCAGGGCAGCGGCAAGAGCTTCTCGATGGTCTTCTTCTCGCAGAAAGTGCTTCGGAAGATCGCGGGGAACTGGACGTTCGTCGTCGTGACCGACCGCGTCGAGCTCGACGACCAGATTGCGAAGACGTTCAAGGCCGCGGGTGCCGTAAGCGATTCCGAGAGCAACGAATGCCACGCCGGGAGCGGCGCCCACCTGCGGGATCTCCTGCGCGGCAACCACCGCTACGTCTTCACGCTGATCCACAAGTTCCAAAGCCCCGAGATTCTGTGCGACCGGCCCGACGTCGTCGTGCTGACCGACGAGGCGCACCGCAGCCAGTACGACACGCTGGCGCTTAACATGCGGGCGGCTCTGCCGAAAGCCCTCTTCCTCGCCTTCACCGGCACGCCGCTCATCGCCGGGGAGGAGCGCACCCGTGAGGTCTTCGGCGACTACGTCTCGATCTACGACTTCCGGCAGTCGGTCGAGGACGGCGCAACGGTGCCGCTGTTCTACGAGAACCGCACGCCCGAGCTGAAGCTCGTCAATCCGGAGCTGAACGACGACCTCTATGACCTGATCGAGTCCGCGGAGCTGGACCCCGACCAGGAGGCGAAGCTGGAGAGGGAGCTGGGGCGCCAGTACCACCTCCTGACCCGCGACGACCGGCTGGAAGAGGTGGCGAAGGACATCGTCCGCCATTTCCTCGGGCGGGGTTTCCTCGGCAAGGCGATGGTCGTCTCCGTCGACAAGGCGACCGCGCTGCGGATGCACGACAAGGTGCGCGCGCATTGGGACGAGGAGGCCGTCCGGGTGCGCAAGGCGCTGGCCGCCTATGACCTGCCCGCCGACCGCAAAGCCGAGCTGGCGAAGCGGCTGGAGGTGCTGACGACGACCGACATGGCGCTGGTCGTCTCGCCGGGGCAGAACGAGATCGAGGCGATGGAGAAGCTGGGGCTCGACATCGCGCCGCACCGCAAACGGATGAACGAGTCGCAGCCGCCGCTCGACGAGAAGTTCAAGGACACGGCCGACCCGTTGCGGCTGGTGTTCGTCTGCGCGATGTGGCTGACCGGCTTCGACGCCCCGAGCTGCTCGACGGTCTACCTCGACAAGCCGATGCGAAACCACACGCTGATGCAGACGATCGCCCGCGCGAACCGGGTCTTCCCCGAGAAGCGGTGCGGCACGATCGTCGACTACTCGAACGTGTTCGCCTCGCTGGAAAAGGCGCTCGCCATCTACGGCGCGGGGAAGGGGGGCAAGAACCCGGTCGAGGACAAGCAGGCGCTGGTCGAGGAATTGAGGCAGGCGGTGACGGCGGCAACGGCGTTCTGCGCGGACAAAGGGGTGCGGCTCGCCGGGATCGAGCAGCTTCCCGCGGGCGGATTTGCACGGCTGTCGCGCGTGGGAGAGGCCGTCAACGCCCTGATCTCGCCCGACCCGCTGCGTCGGGAGTTCCTGGCGCACGAGCGGCTGGTGATCGCGCTGCACCGGGCGGTAAAACCCGACCCGGCGGCGCTCGAAACCGCCGGGCGGGTGGCGTGCATCGGGGCGATCGCCGATGCGATCCGCGCCAAGCTGAATCCGGACCCCGTGGACATCTCCGAGATCATGGGCGGCATCAACGCGCTGCTCGACGAGTCGATCACGGGCATGACGATCCGCGAAAAAGGTCCGCCCGCGCTCGACCTCTCGAAGATCGATTTCGAGGCGCTGGCGGGGCGGTTCAAGGAGTCGAAAAAGAAGAACACCGACCTGGAAGTGCTCAAGGCCGCCATCCGGGCGCGACTGGAAAAACTCATCGCGCGGAACCGGATGCGCGCCGATTTCGCCGAGCGGTTCGAGTCGCTGATCGACGAATACAACGCCGGCAGCCGGAGCATCGAGGAGCTGTTCGAGGAGCTGCTGAAGCTGAGCCGAGCCTTGAGCGAGGAACAGGAGCGGCACGTCCGAGAGAATCTGTCCGAGGAGGAGCTGGTCGTCTTCGACATCCTCACGCGCCCCGCGCCGGAACTGAGTACCGAAGAACGGGCCGAGGTGAAAAAGGTCGCGCGCGAGCTGCTGGCGAAACTCAAGGAACTGCTGGTGCTGAACTGGCGGCAGAAGGCCGCCGCCCGGGCGGCGCTCAAACTGGCGATCAAGGACACGCTCGACACGGGCCTGCCGCGCGCCTATTCGCCGGAAATGTACCGCGCGAAATGCTCGGCGCTCTTCGAACACGTCTACGAGAGCTACCCGGAACGGAACGCGGGAATCTACGCGGGCCCATGAGATTCCGCGAGTTGGCGGATGCCGGCGCACCCGTAGCGGAGTGAAGGGGGGTCTGAGCGGAGCGCCGCTGAGGCGTGTTGTGATGGCCCCTGCGAAAGCGAATGGCCCCCCTTCACGGAGCTTAGGGTTCCCCCGGCATCCGCATTACGTCGCGCGCTTCCAGATTCGGCCCAGGAGCGCGGTTAGGGCGAAGGCGAGGACGGTCCGGATTCCCAGGATCGCCGTCATGTTGCCGCCGATCGCGCCGAACACCAGCGTGTCCTCGACCACGGCGTGGCAAGTGGCGAGGAAGAGCCCCATCAGGAACAGGTCACGGCGCGGAAGGCCCTTCTCCTGCGCCACCCGGATGATGATCCCCGCCCCGTAGGCGATGCCCAGGAAGATGCCCGTGAAGAGCGGGACCGCGGCGTCGGCCGTCAGCCCCATCCCGCGCATGGCCGGGTCGACGGCGCGCCCCGCCCTCCGGAAGACGGGCAGGAAGCGCAGGAGTTCGAACGCGGCGACGAGCGGGACGATGATCAGCACCAGCTTGCCCGACAACTTCAAGCCGCCGATCAGGCTGTTCCCCAACGCCTCCGGGAAACGGGCGGCGATGCGGGAAACGGGCGCCCCCGCCGCGTGCAGCACGGAGCCGGACGCCGCAGGCACCTTCGTCCCGATCCACCCGAGCAGCCTCGCACCGTTCAGGCCGATCCCCGCGACGACGGCCAGGACGACCCTGCAAAGCGTGAGCGCGGTCCCGCGGGTGCCGGTGGTGCTCAGCACCCCTCCCTCCAGCAGCAGGTTGTGGGCGATCCCCATCATCAGTCCGCACTGGGTGACCTGGAACGGATCGAGGGCGAGCGGCACGATGATCGCCAGCCCCGCGTAGATGTTGAGCAGCCCGGCGGCGACGAAGGCGAACGCCGCGGAACCCGGCAGCCCGAACAGCGCCATCGCGGGAGAAAAGAGGCGCCCGATCGCCTCGACGGCCGGCGTCGTGGTTTTCAGGAGGTCGACCGCCACGTAGAGCGGGAAGGTGATCTTCACGATCTTGAGCGCAGTCCTGAAGCCGCCGGACAGGCCGGTCAGCAGGCGCGCGCGGATCTCGGGGACGTCGGTGACCATGGGCTGTCAGGGTATCACGCGGGGCGAACCGGGTGCCGGTAATGGTATAGTTTTCCCATACCTACCCGGAGGGGCACCATGCCATCTTTCGACATCGTTTCGACCGTCGACATGCAGGAAGTCGACAACGCGGTCAACCAGGCCATCAAGGAAATCGGGCAGCGTTACGATTTCAAGGGATCGAAGAGCGAGGTCACGCTCGAGAAGGAGGGCATCAAGGTGCTTTCCGACGACGACTACAAGCTGAAGGCGGTCATCGACGTCCTTCAGTCGAAGCTGATGAAGCGCGGCATCTCGATCAAGGCGCTGGAATACGGCAAGATCGAGGGCGCCAGCGGCGGCTGCGTGCGGCAGATGATCAAGATCCAGCAGGGGGTCTCCAAAGAAAAGGGCAAGGAGATCAACGTCTTCATCAAGGAGAGCAAGCTCAAGGTCCAGTCGCAGATCCAGGACGAGCAGGTGCGCGTGACGGGCAAGAACCGGGACGACCTGCAGGAAATCATCGCGCTGCTCAAGGGGAAGGATTTCGGCATCGACATCCAGTACCTGAATTTCCGGGAATAGGGGCCGCGCTTGCGGATCGAAAAAGCCGTCGCCGTTTCGCTGGCGATCCACCTGCTGCTGACCTGCTGCAACGCGATCCACCTGCGCATCTCGGTCGTCGGCACCGACATCCGCGTCGATATCGAGATGCTATAGCCCCGGTTCGCCGGGCGGCAGCCCAACCACTTCCATGAATGCGTCGAACAGCACCGGCTCGAACTCGGTGCCGCGCCCCTGCCGCATGATCGAGAGCGTCCGCTCGATCTCGACGCTTTTCTGATAAGGACGATAGCTGCGCAACGCATCGTAGACATCGGCAAGCTGGGTCATCAGCGACGCGACGTGCGCGGACGCCACGGACCGCGTCTTCGGGTATCCGGACCGGTCGTGCTTGACGTGGTGCTCGAATGCCACGATCATCGGCAGGTCGCTGCCGCAATCGAGCTTTCTCAGGATCCGGGCGCCCGCCACCGGGTGCGTCTTGATGTGCTCGAACTCCGCGTTGTCCAGCTTTCCGGGCTTGTTGAGGATTCCCGTCTTGACCATCTCCTTGCCGATGTCGTGCAGCAGCGCGGCGAGCCCGATCTCGCGAATGCGGTTCTCGGGCAGCCCGACGCGCGCCGCCAGCGCCACCACCAGCACGCAGACGTTGAGCGAGTGGGTCACCGTATAGTCGTCGTGCGACTGCAGCCGCATCAGCCGGTCGATCAGCAGCCCCTCCTCGCGAAGCCCCGACATGATCGACGACACGATGTCGCGGCCCTCGTCGACGCGCCCCCTCGAACTTCCGGCGGTGAGCGCCAGCAGGACGTCCTTGAGCACATCGGTCGCCCCTGCGAGGATGTCGGACTGCGGTGCCGGCGCCGCAAGACCCGTCGCATGTCCCCGAGCGCCCGAGACGTTCTCGATCTTCCCG
>JANXPS010000188.1 GCA_025357175.1 Deltaproteobacteria bacterium
CGATTTTCTGCGCGTTCTCCTGCGCTCGCTCGACCCGCAGCGCAAGCGTCTTGATCCCCCGCAGCAAAAGCCAGCAGTCGAACGGCGACGGCACCGCACCGATCGCTTTCTGGGCGAACGCCATCCTCTCCCCCACCGCCGGATCGGAGGTGACGACCGCCCCGCCGATAACGTCGTTGTGGCCACCGAGGAACTTGGTCGCGCTGTGGACCACGACGTCTATGCCCAGTTCCAGCGGCCGCTGGAGCAGGGGCGACATGAAAGTGTTGTCGACAATCGATAGGATTCCCCGGCTTTTGGCGACCTCGGCCGCGCCCTTCAAGTCGGCGATCTTCATCAGCGGATTGGTCGGCGTCTCGATGAACAGCGCCTTTGTCTTCCGGCCGACCTTCCGGGCGACGGCCTTCGGATCGCCCATGTCCACGTAGTCGAACGTCAGGCCGCAAGGACGCAAAAGCTGCTCGAAAAGCCGGTAGCTGCCGCCGTACAGGTCGTCGGAGCAGAGAATGTGCTCTCCGGGCAGGAAAAGCGTCATGACGGCGGATATCGCGGCCATGCCGGATGAAAATGCCACCGCACGGGCGCCGCCCTCGAGTTCGGCGATCGTTTTCTCGAGCGCGTGGCGCGTCGGGTTTTCGGCCCGGGAGTAGTCGTATCCCTTGTGAACCCCGAACTTTTCGTAACGGTAGATCGCGGACGTATAAATCGGAACGCTGACCGCCCCATATGCCGTATCCGCCCCGACGCCCGCCTGCGCCGCGATCGTCTCGATGGACCTTCCCTTTTTCATCTTTTCCCCCGGGTTTGTTGGATGCATTCCGCCGCCGCCGCGGTTTCCCTTTTTTCGGCTCCCGCGATCGGGAAGGCGCTCTCCCCGACGAACAGGATGGCGGGCGACCGTATCCCGCCCGTCCGGACGATGCCGGCCAATCCGCCGATCGTCCCACGAAATAGCCGCTGACCGGGGCGGCAACCGTTCTCGACGATCGTGAAGGGCGTGTTTTCGGGCCAGCCCGCCTTTTCGAGGTCGGCCGCGATCGACTCCGCCCGGCGGACGCCCATGTAGATCGCGAGCGTCCCGTCTTTCGGAACCGTCCCGAAATCGACCGCGCCTTCGAACTTGCCGGCCGCTTCATGGCCTGCAAGGAAGGTGACGGAGGAGGCCCGCTCGCGGTGCGTCAGCGCGATGGCAACGGACGCTGCGCAACCCGCCGCAGCCGTGATGCCGGGGACGAACTCGAAAGGAATTCCCGCCGCAGCCAGATGTTCGGCCTCCTCCCCACCCCGTCCGAAGATCAGCGGGTCGCCCGATTTGAGCCGGACGACCGCCTTGCCCTCGCGCGCAAGGCGCACCATCGCCTCGTGGATCGCCGTCTGCTTGATCGCGGCTCCGTGGCCGACCGTAGCCCCGCGCCGCGCAAAGCAGATTTTCGGCGTGCGCTCCGGGGCGAGCGAGAGGATCGCCTCCGGCACCAGGTAATCGTGGATGATGACATCGGCCCCGCGGATCAGGCCGAGCGCGCGAACCGTGAGGAGGTCCGGGTCACCGGGGCCTGCTCCGACGATGTGGACCTTCCCCGCCGCCGGACGCAAGTGCCGCCTGCGTCGCCCCCGCTCGAGACGGACCGAAAGTTCCAACGCATGGTCGTCCAGGAATTCCCGGATCGCCCGCGCGGCGCCCGGATTCCGCCCGGAAGTGGACACCGCGAGGGTGTACCCCTCCCCCTCGGAAATCGCGGGCATGATGAAGGTGCAGCGGGCAGGGTCGTCGGCGACGTTGACGGGGATTCCGCGCCGCCGGCATCCGGAGGCGACGGCCTCGTTGACCTTCGGGTCGTCGGTCGCCGCGAAGACGAGATCGGCTCCTTCGAGGTCGCCCGGTTCGAACGGTCGTTTCGACACGCGCAATTCGCCCCGCGCCTCGGCGGCCGCGACGATCTCGCCGATTACGGCCGCAACGACCGTGACGACCGCTCCGCGATCGACCAACCCGCCTGCCCGGCGGCCTGCGACGAATCCTGCGCCGACGACGAGCACCCGCGCGCCGGAGACATCCAGGAACACGGGGAGAAACCGGTCGTTCGAAGGCATGGTCTCCCCCTTGCGGCTCAAGCGCCTGTCGCGATCTTCAGCGAGGCGGAAAGATCATCGAGCAGATCCGCCGGATCCTCGAGCCCGACCGACAGGCGGACCAGGCTGTCCTTGATCCCCCGCTTGAGCCGCTCTTCGCGGGGCATCGCCGCATGCGACATCGTCGCCGGGTAGGACAGGATGCTCTCCACCCCGCCGAGGCTGACGGCGACGAGCGGCAGCTTGACCCCTTTCATGAAGCGGACTGCGGTATCGGCATCGGCGAGTTCGAACGAGACCACCGCGCCGGGACCGTCGGCCTGTCCGGCGTGGACCTCCCGTCCGGGGTGACCCGGCAGCGAGGGGAAATACACTTTTTCGATGCCCGGCGTCGACGCGAGCGCCCCCGCGACGACTACGGCGCTGCGCTGCTGCGCATCCATCCTCGCCGACAGCGTCTTGATCCCTCGATGGAGCAGGAAGGCGTCCTGGGGACCGAGAATCGCGCCGAACGCCCTCTGGACGAAGCGGACCCGGTTGCCGAGCGCCTCGTCGGCCGTCACCACGACACCGGCCAGCAGGTCGCTGTGCCCCCCGAGAAACTTGGTCGCGCTGTGCATGACGATGTCGAATCCGAATTCGATCGGACGCTGCAGGTACGGCGTCATGAAGGTGTTGTCGATCAGCGACAGGATCCCCGCCTCCTTCGCGATCGCCGAAATCGAGCGCAGGTCGGTGATCTTCAGGATCGGGTTGGAGGGTGTCTCGACGTAGAGCGCCCGCGTGTTCGGCCGCACCGCAGCCCGGACAGCGCCCGGATCGGCCATGTCGACGAAGGTGGATTCGAGGCCCCACTGGTGAAACAGCGTGGTCAGCGCCCGGTAAGTACCGCCGTACACGTCCTCGGTGACGACAAGATGGTCGCCCGGCTGGAACAGCATGAGAACCGAGGAAATCGCGGCCATGCCCGACGCAAACGCGGCACCGATCTTTCCGCCTTCGAGGACGGTGACCGCGTGTTCGACCGCCTCGCGGGTGGGGTTGTCGCCCCGGCCGTACTCGTATTTCCCGAGATTGACCGGGTCCGCCTGCCGATAGGTCGAGACCTGGTAGACGGGAACGGCCGCCGCCCCGGTGAACGGATCGGTCTCCTTTCCCGTGTGCACGACCCGTGTCCTGAGCTTCATGAAAATCCCTTCTCCCCGTTTTTCAGATGGCGATCTCGCCGCCTCCGCTTCCTTTCGAGATTATATCGACCCGGGTGCCGAACAGGAACCGATCGACTTCCAGCGTGCCCGACACGAAGTTCGGCCAATATATACTAATCCTATAGGCCATATCAATTATCAAATATCGACGCACCCAATACGGGATTTGTACGGGGAGAGAAGCCAACGCAATATGATGATATTCTTGATCTCGGAAGGAATCACGGAAGGCCCGTTCGTCGGGGGCAGGAAGCTCGATCCGCTGGCGACCTACAGCGTCACGGTCAACGAAGGGCTCGCGGCGCTGCTGCCCGCAATGGGACTCCAGCTGTCGAACCTGAAGGTGCTCCCGGATCTCGAGTACGTCGTGCTGCGGGACTACGTCATGCGCATCGGGGAAGTTGAAACCGGCTCGCAGGGCAGGATAATGGACGTGGCGGACATAAAACATCGGAGGTGACGCATGCGTCGAATCGTTTTCCGAGTCGTCGAACTGGCCGTGGTCGTGATGGTGGTCTCGGCGCTGGCGCCCGGCCTGGTCCGGGGCGCCGGCAAGGCCTCGAAAGCTGTTTCCCCGATCTTCGGGATACCGGTGCCGGAGGGCTACCGCAACTGGACGCTGATCGGCGTTTCCCACAGGACGGACAACAAGGACGAGCTCCGCGCGATCCTTGGAAACAGGAAGGCGGCGGAGGCGTTCCGGAAGGGCACTTTGCCGTTCCCCGACGGGGCCGCGATCGCGAAGCTCGCATGGAAAACGGAGCCGATGCCCGAATTCCAGGGCGCCTTCAAGCCCGGCGCCGCGCCCCGCATCGAGTTCATGGTGAAGGATTCGAAGAAATACGCAACGACCGGCGGCTGGGGATTCGCGCGCTTCGTCGACGGAAAGCCCGCCGACGAGGAGACGCACAAGAGCTGCTTCCCGTGTCATGAAGCGAACGTCAAGGGGAACGACTTCGTCTTCACGCATTACGCGCCGTAGCGGGGAAAAACTTCAGAGGCCGGCGAGGATCTCCCCGGCTCGCTCGAGCGTCTCCTCTTTCTTGGCGAAGCAGAAGCGGAGCAACCGGGGATCGGTCCCGTCGCCGTAAAAAGGCGAGAGCGGGATGGAAGCCACCTTGTGCACCCTCGTCAGGTACTCGGCCATTTCCCTGTCGGGACGATCCGACAGGTTCCGGTAGGAGACTAGCAGAAAGTAGGTTCCCGCGCAGGGACACGGCTCGAACGAGGATTCCGCGATCAGCGAGAGGAACCGGTCCCGCTTGCGCTGGTAAAAGGCGGCGAGCCCCAGGTAGTTCGCGGGGTCGCCCATGTATTCGGCGATCGCCATCTGCATGGGGGTGGTTACCGAATAGGTCACGAACTGGTGGCTCTTCCGGATCTCGCGGGTGAGCGGTTCCGGCGCGATCGCGTAGCCGACCTTCCAGCCGGTGGCATGGAACGTTTTCCCGAACGAGTAGATCGCGACGCTCCTCTTTGCGAGGCCGGGGTGCGCGAGGACGCTCCGGTGGGGAATCCCGTCGAAGACGATCCGGTCGTACACCTCGTCGCTCAAGACGATGAGCCCGTGGTGGGAGGCGATCAGCGAGAGTTCGTCGAGGTCGGTTTCGCCCAGCACGGTCCCGGTCGGGTTATGCGGATTGTTGACGACGATCAGCTTCGTCCGGGTTGTGATCCGCTCCCTGACCTCGTCCCAGTCGATCGAGAACATGGGCGGCTTCAGGCCCAGGTGGACCGGCACCCCGCCGTTCAGCCGGACCGCGGGATCGTACGAATCGTACGCGGGGTCGAACAGGATCGCCTCGTCGCCGGGCCCGATCAACGCCGCGATCGTCGAGAAGATCGCCTCGGTGGCGCCGGCGGTTACGGTGACCTCCGTCTCCGGATCGGTCTCCCGCCCGTAGCTTTCGCGGACCGCGCGGGCGATGGCCTCCCGGAGGGGAAGACAGCCGGGCATTGGGGCGTACTGGTTGTGACCCGCCCGCATCGCCTTCGCGACGAGTTCGATCAGCGGTTCTGAAACGTCGAAATCGGGGAAGCCCTGCGACAGGTTGATGGCGCCCTCTTCCTGCGCCATCCGCGACATGACGGCGAAGATCGAGGTGCCGACCTCGGGTAGCTTCGATGGGATCGTCGGAAGTCTCATCCCTTGAGGATAACTTCCCCGCATCCCGAGATTGCCTTTTAATTTCCCGCCATGCGACGGCAAGCCGTAAAGACCCTTCGCGCGGTCACGCCTCGTTCATCGCGCCGGAGCGGAATCCGTCGAGGTCGAGCGATACGTAGACGAATCCGGCGGCCTTGACGATCCGGATGACTTCGGCCCGGAGCGGACCGGCCGCCTGCGGAAACTCTTCGGGACCCAGTTCGACGCGCGCCACGTTGCCGTGGTACCGGACCCGCAATATCCGGAATCCGATCGCCCGCAACCCCTCTTCGGCCTGCCCCACCTGCCGGACCCGGTCGCGGGTGATCTCGGTCCCGTAAGGAAAGCGGCTCGAAAGGCAGGCGTACGCCGGCTTGTCCCACGTTGAAAGCCCGAGCGACCGCGACAGTTCCCGGATGTCGGCCTTCGTGAAGCCGGCTTCCTCGAGGGGACTTCGGACGCCCAGTTCGGCCGCGGCACGGCGGCCGGGCCGGTGGTCGCTACGGTCGTCGATGTTGTTGCCGTCGAGCACATAGCGCAACCCCTCGGCATCGGCGATCTCCCGCAACTTGCCGAAAAGTTCCTTCTTGCAGAAGTAGCAGCGATCGCGCGGGTTCTCCCGGAATCCCGGAATGTCGAGTTCCTCGGAAACGACCTCGCGAAAACGGCCGCCCATGCGGGCCGCGATCTCGCGCGCCGCCGCAAGCTCGCTCGCAGGATAGGTTTCGGATAGCGCCGTGACTGCAAGCACCCGGTCGCCGAGCACCGAAGCGGCGACGGCGAACAGCAGCGTGGAATCGACGCCTCCGGAGTAGGCGATCACGCATGAGCCGAGTTCCCGCAGGATCGTCTTCAACGACTCGTGTTTTTCGTTCAGCCCGGCCGAACCCGTTTCACCGCTGCTCATCGAGGCCTCAGATCCCCTCGAACAGCGCCGTAGACATGTATCGTTCGGCGAGGTCGGGCAGGAGAGCCACGATCGTCTTGCCCGCGAACTCGGGAAGATTCGCAAGCCGGACGGCCACCGCGACCGCCGCACCCGACGAGATTCCGACCAGTAGCCCTTCTTCCTTGCCGAGCCGTTTCGCGGTCTCGATCGCCTCGTCGCCGCTGACCAGCTCGACGCGATCGACGAGCGAGAGGTCGAGCGTATCGGGAATGAAGCCCGCACCGATTCCCTGGATCTTGTGGGGGCCAGGCTTGAGCGGCGCTCCCGCGAGTGTCTGGGTGATGACCGGGCTCTCCCTGGGCTCGACTGCGACCGAGACGATCGCCTTCCCCTTCGTCTTCTTGATGTAACGGGAGACGCCCGTGATCGTACCGCCCGTGCCGACGCCGGAAACGAACACGTCGACCGCGCCGTCCGTATCGTTCCAGATTTCGGGCCCGGTCGTTTTCTCGTGGATCTCCGGATTGGACGGGTTCTTGAACTGCTGCGGGAGGAACCAGCGCCCTGGCTCCGAAGCCGCGATTGCTTCGGCCTTGCTGATTGCGCCCTTCATCCCCTCGGCGCCCGGCGTCAGCACCAGGTTGGCTCCCAGCGCCGCCAGCACACGCCTTCGTTCGATGCTCATCGTCTCGGGCATCGTCAGCGTGATCTTGTAACCGCGAGCGGCCGCAACGTACGCCAGCGCGATGCCGGTGTTGCCGCTGGTGGGCTCGACGATCTCGACGCCGGGCTTCAAGACACCCCGCTTCTCGGCATCCCAGATCATGTTGGCGCCGATGCGGCACTTGACGGAATAAGCCGGGTTGCGTCCCTCGACCTTGACGAGCACGGTCGCCTTCGCCCCTTCGGTAAGATGGTTCAGCCTGATCAGCGGAGTGTTTCCGATCGACTGCGAATTGTCGTTGAAGATTTTGCTCATGGCCCCTCCTAGATGGAATAATCGACGATCTTCAGGTTCTTCATCCTGACGGCCTTGCTCCGCTCGACCATGTCGGCGACCGAGACGCCGTCCATCACCGCCATCACGGCGTTTTTCACATCCCGCATCACCAGTCGGATGCCGCAGCTCGCCTGATCGTCGCACTCATCGCAACGCGTCGGGTTCGTGTCGCTCAGGCAGGGAAGCGGCGCGAACTCTCCCTCGAGAATGAGCACCACGCGGCTGACCGTGATCTCCTCGGGAGGCACCGCCAACATGTAGCCGCCTCCCTTGCCGATCCGGCTCTTGAGAACCCCGCCCTTCCGCAGCGCAACCAGAATGGCCTCGAGGAATTTCTTGGGAATGTTCTCCTTGTCGGCCAGTTCTGCGATGAGGATCGGGGCGCCGGTCGAGTGCTCGGCCAGGTAGCCCAGCGCCTTGAGCGCATATTTCGTCTTCTTGGAAATCATCGCTATGCGTTCAACGCCCGGTCGATGTCGGCCGTGATGTCTTCGATGTTCTCGAGACCGATCGAGAGCCGGATGAAGTCGGCCGTGACGCCGGTCGCCTGCTGCTCTTCGGGCGTGAGCTGCTGGTGTGTCGTCGATGCCGGGTGGATGACGAGCGACTTGGCATCGCCGATGTTCGCCAGGTGCGACAGCAACTTCACCGAATCGATGAACTTCTTGCCCGCCTCGAGGCCGCCCTTGATGCCGAAGCCGATGATGGCGCCGAACCGTCCGTCCTTCAGATATTTTTTCGCAACGGCGTGGTTGACGCTGTCTTCGAGCCCGGGATAGTTGACCCATGCGACTTTCGGATGGCTGTTGAGGAAGCGGGCCACTGCCAAGGCGTTATCGGAATGTTTCGCGACCCGGAGCGGCAGCGTCTCAAGCCCCTGGAGCAGCTGGAATGAATTGAAGGGCGAGATGCAGGCGCCGAAGTCGCGCAGCCACTGGAGCCGGGCCTTGAAAGCGAATGCGACGTTGCCGAAGCCGGGGAAGTTTCCGAAGACGTCCCAGTATTTCAGCCCGTGATAGCTCGGGTCGGGTTCCGTGAATTCGGGAAACTTGCCGTTGCCCCAGTTGAACTTGCCGCCGTCCACGACGACGCCGCCGATCGAGGTGCCGTGCCCGCCGATGAACTTGGTCGCCGACAAGGTCAGGATGTCCGCGCCGTATTCGAGCGGCTTGACGAGACCGATCCCCACCGTGTTGTCGACCACGAACGGGACGCCCGCCTCGTTGGCGATCTTCGCGATCGCCTCGAAATCGGGGACGTTGAGCTTGGGATTGCCGATCGTCTCCGCGTAGATCGCCCGAGTCCTCGGGGTGATCGCCTTGCGGAACTCCTCGGGCCTGGACGACTCGACGAAGATGGTCTTGCGCCCGACCTTCGGGAAGGAGTAATGGAGCTGGGAATAAGTGCCGCCATAAAGATTGTTGGCCGCGACGATCTCGTCGCCGACCTGCGTGATATTGAGGAGGGCAAATGCGGCGGCGGCCTGCCCGCTGGAGAACGCGAGCCCCGCGCTGCCTCCCTCGATCGCCGCGACGCGCTGCTCGAAGACGTCGGTGGTCGGGTTCATGAGCCGCGTGTAGATGTTGCCCAACTCCTTGAGGCCGAAGAGATTGGCGGCGTGGTCGGAGCTTTTGAACACATAGGAACTGGTCTGGTAGATCGGCACCGCCCGGGATCCGGTCGTGGGATCCGGCACCTGGCCCGCGTGAAGCGAAAGAGTGGAAAGGCCCGGCTTGCGCGGCTGGTTCGATTCGTTGGCCATCTGGCACCCCCAGTTAATCTATATTTTCTATAGATTATACGGAACGCCATCGCCCGTCAACACTATTTTTCATCCGCTCCTTTTTTTTTCTTCCTCCTGTGAAGTAATTTCTCCCGGATGCCGATAAGGAACATGGTCGGCGCTTAAAAACAAACGCGGTTTTCGGGAGAAAATTATGTTTTCGAACATGCGGTTATCGACGCGGATGGCCGCCCAGGGCGTCGTCATCGTCCTCTGTTTCGCCTCGGTGCTCGCGTGGCTCTACCCGTCGCTGCGAAGAAACATGTACGACGCCAAGTACCAGAAGACCAAACAGCTTGTCGAAGTGGCGCACGAGGTCGTCGACGGCTACGTCCGCCAGGCGGAAAAAGGGACGCTCTCCCTCGAACAGGCCAAATTGCAGGCGCGGGAAGCCGTCCGCACGCTGCGTTACGGGAACGACGACTACTTCTGGATCAACGACCTCGAACCCCGGATGATCATGCATCCGTACATGGTGGACCTCGAGGGGAAGGGACTTGCCGATTTCAAGGATCCCAACGGGAAAAAACTTTTCGTATCCTTCGTCGAGGCGTGCAAGGCCGACGGTGCCGGCTTCGTCGATTACATGTGGCCCAAGCCGGGCGAGAAAAACCCCGTTCCCAAGATTTCGTACGTCAAGCTGACTCCCGAGTGGGGATGGATCATCGGCTCGGGCATCTATGTCGAAGACGTCCGGGCTGAAATGGCCCGGATCCTTTACATCTCGATGTACGGCTCTCTCGCGATCCTGCTCGGCTGCCTCGGCATTTCCTACTGGATGGGCGCGCCGATAACCAGGGCATTCAAGCACGTCGTCGGAACCACCCGGGTGATCGCCGAAGGCGACCTTCGCGGCCGGGTTCCGGTCGAGGGGCCGCCCGAATTTCGTGAACTGGCGCACTCCGTCAACATGATGGCCGACACGCTCCGCGACATTCTCGGCCGCATCCAGGAAACGAGCGGGCAACTTAAACATCTCTCCACGAAGGTGATGGATGCGACGAGAACCGACTCGGCCGACGCCGATCTCCAGGCCGCCTCGATCTCCCAGATCACCGAAAGCGTCGACGAACTGAGCGCCACGTCCCGCGGCATCGCCGGAAACGCCGAGGCGGTCACGAATAGCGCGCTCCAGACCGTGAAGATGGCTCAGGACGGCACCATCCTCGTCGGCGACAGCGTCGACGCCATCAAAAAGCTGCGGGAACGCGTTTCCGAGATCGCCAGCCAGGGCAACTTCCTCGGCGAGAAATCGCACGAGGTCGGGAAGGTGATGGACATCATCCAGGAAATCGCTGCGGAGACGCATCTGCTCGCCCTCAACGCGGCGATCGAGTCCGCCGCGTCCGGCGAACACGGCCTCCGGTTCGCGGTGGTGGCCTCCGAAGTGCGTCGTCTCGCCGAAAAGACCAAGGAGTCCACCGAGGAGATCCAGTCGATCATCTCGGAAATCCGCTCGGCGATCGGCAACTCGATCCGCACCACCGAACTGGGATCCCGCGACGCGGAGCGTTCCGCCGAATCCATCAACCGGTCGGCGGGCGCTTTCGAAAGCATCATCCGGAACATCGAGATGACGACCGAGGCCAGCAGCCGGATCTCCGAAGCCACGATGCAGCAGACTGTTTCCAACGACCAGGTCGCGCGTACGATAAGGGAGGTGTCCGCTTCCATCGGGGCGCTCGCCGGACACATGCAGATCTCGATGAACGCCGTCGCCGTGATGTCCGAGGTGATCGAAAAACTGAACGACGCCACGAAGACGTTCCGAACCTGAGCGAGAGGTGCCCGTGGACATCAACGAGGTCCGGAAACGGATCAACCTGCTCGACGACGTGCTGCTCCGCATCTTCAACGAGCGTGCTCGCCTGGCGCTCGAGATCGGGCACATGAAGAAGGGGCTGGGGCTGCCCGTGTTCGATCCGGCGCGGGAAAAGATGATCTTCGCCCGCATGAAAGAGGACAACCCGGGCCCGCTCGACGATGGCGCCATCGTTCGGCTCTTCGAGCGCGTCGTCGACGAATCGCGCCGCCTCGAGCGCATCATGTCGCAGGGGGAAGGACACGACGAATGCTGATCATCACCCGTGCCAACGCATCCGAGGAAGCGCTCGACGCGATCAAGGAATACCTGATCAGCCGAGGCTTCGACATCCACCAGTCAACCGGCGCCAATCGGACGATCATCGGCGTCATCGGGGACACGGCCTCGCTCGACGAGCACGAGATCGAATCGTTTCCCGGCGTGAACCAGGTCGTGCGGATCAAGAAGGACGACTGACCCTCCTTTCCGCCCCGGATTTTTGACAGATCACATGCTGCATGGTATTTCTAGCGCATGTCCGACAGCCGCGATAATCTCGACTTCATCCGCGAAATCGTCAGGCGGGACACCGCCTCCGGCCTTCACGGCGGACGCGTCGCCACCCGCGTCCCTCCCGAGCCGAACGGCTTCCTGCACATCGGACACGCCAAGTCGATCTGCCTCAATTTCGGAATCGCACGGGAATTCGGCGGCGTCTGCCACCTGCGCTTCGACGACACCAATCCGGAAACCGAAGACATGGCGTTCGTCGAGTCGATCATGCGGGACGTGCGCTGGCTTGGATTCGACTGGGACGGCAAGCTTTTCTTCGCGTCCGACTACTACGAGCAGCTATACGGATTCGCGGTACGGCTCATCGAGGACGGCCGGGCCTACGTAGACAGCCTAAGCGAGTCCGGAATCCGAGAGTATCGGGGGACGATCACCGAGCCCGGCCGCGAAAGCCCTTACCGCAACCGCACCGTCGCCGAGAACCTCGACCTGTTCACCCGCATGCGGGCCGGGGAATTTCCCGACGGGGCCCACGTCCTGCGCGCGAAGATCGACATGTCGGCCCCGAACATGAAGCTGCGCGACCCGCTGCTCTATCGCATCCGCCACACGTCCCACTACCGGACCGGCGACGCGTGGTGCATCTATCCGATGTACGACTTCGCGCACCCGCTCTCCGACGCGATCGAAGGCATCACCCACTCGATCTGCACGCTCGAATTCGAGAACAACCGCGCGATCTACGACTGGCTGCTCGACGCCCTTTTCGAAGGACCCCGGCCGCACCAGTATGAGTTTGCGCGCCTCAACCTCGATTACGCGGTGATGAGCAAGCGGAAGCTGCTGCAGCTGGTGGAAGACGATTTCGTTTCCGGGTGGGACGACCCGCGGATGCCGACCATCGCGGGATTGCGTCGCCGGGGCTACACCCCCGAGGGAATCCGCGACTTCGCCG
>JANXPS010000205.1 GCA_025357175.1 Deltaproteobacteria bacterium
CCGCCTGAATCAACCTATCCGAACGAGGTGACCCGATGCACCATTTCAAACAGAAAAAAAGCGAGCTGTACTGCGAAGGAGTCCCTCTTTCACGCATAGCCAAGGCCGTCGGCACGCCGGTCTACGTATACAGCCACGCCACGCTCTCGCACCACTACCGGATCTTCGACGAAGCGTTTGCGGCCGTTCCCCACATCATCTGCTACTCCATGAAGGCCAACTCCAACGGGTCGGTCATCCGCTCGTTCACGAACCTGGGCAGCGGCGTGGACATCGTCTCCGGCGGTGAACTGATGCGCGCGCTCGCGGCCGGCGCTCCCCCGAAAAAGATCGTCTATTCGGGCGTAGGCAAGCAGCCCTGGGAAATCGAGGAGGCGCTCAAGCGCGACATCCTCATGTTCAACGTCGAGTCCCGCGAAGAACTCGAGGCGATCGACGCGGTCGCCGCGAAAATGAAGAAGCGGGCTCCCATTTCCATCCGGATCAACCCAGACGTCGATCCCAAGACCCATCCCTACGTCTCGACGGGCCTCAAGAAAAACAAGTTCGGCATCCGGATCGAGCAGGCGATCAAGGATTACGAGTGGGCCGCGAAGCGCAAGCACATCGAGGTCGTCGGGGTCGACTGCCACATCGGCTCGCAGCTCACCGAAGTGTCTCCCTTCATCGATGCGGCCGCCAGGGTCCGCCTGCTGGTCGAGAAACTCATCAAGAAGGGAATGGACATCCGCTACGTCGATGTCGGCGGCGGCCTCGGCATCACCTACAACGACGAGCTTCCGCCCGAGCCGAAGGTCTACGCGGACGCGATCATCAAATCGTTCTCGGGTCTCGATATCACCCTCATCCTGGAACCGGGGCGCGTCATGGTCGGCAACGCGGGCGTGCTGGTCACTCAGGTCCGGTACACGAAAGAGATTCCCTCGCCCCACGGGAAGGGGAGCAAGCACTTCTTCATCGTCGACGCCGGCATGAACGACCTTGCGCGCCCGTCGCTTTACGGCTCCTACCACGCCATCGTGCCGGTGGGCAAGGCGCCGCGTGGAAAGGTCGAGGCCGATGTCGTGGGCCCGATCTGCGAGTCGGGCGATTTTCTGGCCAAAGACCGGACGCTGCCGGCGTTCAAGTCCGGCGATTGCATCGCGGCGATGAGCGCGGGCGCCTACGGTTTCTCGATGTCGTCGAATTACAATTCGCGCCCCCGGTCGGCCGAGGTCATGGTTTCCGGAGCCCGCTACGAGATCGTCCGCGAGCGCGAAACGCTCAAGGAACTGGTGCGCGGCGAGAAAACGGCAACGTTCCTCCGCAAGAAAGGCGCAAAGTAACGGGCGTCCCGGTTTTTTGATACGATGTAGAGATAATCACAGGCAGAGGTCATGGATGAAAAAGGCGATTTCCTTTTCGAAACTCAACGGCAGCGGGAACGATTTTCTGCTGATCGACAACCGTGCGGGCGTCGTCGGTGATATCGATCGCCCCCTCTTCGTGAGCAAGGTTTGCGATCGGGCCCGCTCGATCGGCGCCGACGGGGTCATTTTCGTCGAACCGTCCAAAAAGGTCGATTTCAAGTGGGATTTCTATAATGCCGACGGTTCGCATGCCGAGATGTGCGGAAACGGCGGACGTTGCGTCGCCCGGTTCGCCCTTGAACGCAAGATCGCGGAGAAGGCGCTCGCCTTCGAAACCGCCGCTGGCGTCATCCGGGCCGAAGTCGACAAACGGCGCGTCAAGCTTCAAATGACCAAACCGCACGGACTCGTCGAAAATGCCACTCTGACGCTGGGCGGCAGGAAAATTCCGTATTCGTTCCTCAACACCGGCGTGCCGCACGCCGTCCTGTTCGTCCGCGACCTTTCCGGCGTCGACATCATGGGGATGGGCAGCGGCATCCGTCATCACAAGGCGTTCGCCCCCCGCGGGACCAACGTCAATTTCGCCAAGGCCGAGGGCGATGTCATCCGGTTGCGCACCTACGAACGCGGAGTCGAAGGCGAAACGCTCGCCTGTGGCACCGGGGCCGTGGCGACCGGCATTCTCGCGGCGCTGCACGGCATGGCCAAACCGCCGGTCGCCGTCGTCACGACCGGGGGCGAAACGCTCACGATTCACTTCGATACTGCCAAGCCCGATTTCGGCCGCGTCTACCTCGAGGGCGACACCTCGTGGGTGTGCGACGGCAAGATCTATTCTGAAGCGTACGCCTACTAAGATGGGGGGGACACCGATGTTCGAGGGGACAACCGTCGCGATCGTCACGCCGTTCAAGAACGGGAAGCTCGACAAGAAGGCGCTCCGGGGACTGGTCGAATTCCAGATCAGGAACGGCACGAAAGCGATCGTCCCGTGCGGGACCACCGGCGAGGCGTCCACGCTGTCCAACGAGGAACACGAGGCGGTCATCGACATCGTCATCGAGACCGTCAAGGGGCGTGTTCCCGTCATCGCGGGCACGGGGTCCAACAATACGAGCGAGGCCATCGAACTCACGAAATACGCCAAGAAGGCGGGGGCGGATGCGTCGCTGGTCGTGACGCCCTACTACAACAAGCCGACGCAGGAAGGGCTTTATCGTCACTACCGCACGCTGGCCGAAGCGGTCGATCTTCCCATGGTGCTTTATAACGTTCCCGGCCGGACCGGCGTCAACCTGCTCCCCGGCACGGTTGCGCGCCTGGCCGAGATCCGGAACATCGTCGCGGTGAAAGAGGCGTCGGGAAACCTCGGGCAGGTGTGCGAGATCTTCCGCTCGGTCCCGAAGGATTTCACGGTGCTGTCCGGCGACGACGGCCTTTTCTTCCCGATGCTTGCGCTGGGCGCCAAGGGCGTCATCTCCGTCGCCTCGAATGTCGCTCCCCGCCTGATGGCCGACCTTTACGACGCCTGGGTCGCCGGCGACCCCGCGAAGGCGCGAGAGATCCACTACAAGCTGTGGCCGCTCTTCGACGTTCTTTTCGTCGAAACCAACCCGATTCCCGTGAAGACGGCCGTGGCGCTCATGGGCCTTGCGAACGAGGAGTTTCGGTTGCCGCTCTGCCCGATGGGCGCCGACAACCGGAAAAAGCTTGCCAAGGTCCTGTCGGGCCTCAAGCTGGTCAAGTAGCGCCGTGGCGAAGGTCGTAGTCTGCGGGGCGATGGGCCGCATGGGGCGGGCCATCCTTTCGGTTCTCAAGGACAATGCCTACGGATTGGAACTTTCGGGTGCCATCGAATCACCCGGCAATCCCCTGATCGGGCAGGACGCTTTCGAGGCGGCCGGCGCAGGGCGGGCCGGCGTTGCGGTCACTTCCGATTTTGCCGCTGCGATCGCGGTCGCCGACGTCGCCATCGATTTCACCTCGCCGGCCTCGTCCGTGATCCACTGCCGGATCGCGGGCGCCGCGGGCAAGTCGATCGTCATCGGCAGCACCGGGTTCTCCGCCGAGCAGAAGGCGGCGGTTGCCGATGTCTCGAAAACGACTCCCGTCGTCCTGTCCCCCAACATGAGCATCGGCGTAAACCTGATGTTCAAGGTTGCCGCCGACATGGCGCGCGTTCTGGGAGACGACTACGACGTCGAGATCGTCGAAGTGCACCATCGCTTCAAGAAGGACGCGCCTTCCGGCACTGCCGTGCGTCTTGCCGAAGCGGTGGCCGGCGCTTTGGGCCGGGAGATGAAAGAGGTCGGCGTCTACGGGCGCGAAGGCATGGTCGGCGAGCGAAGCCGGAAGGAGATCGGCGTGTTCGCCGTCCGTGCGGGCGACGTCGTCGGGGAACACACCCTGACTTTCGGCGGAATCGGCGAGCGTCTCGAAATCACCCACCGGGCCCACAGCCGCGATACATTTGCCCAGGGAGCCGTTCGAGCGGCGGGTTGGCTCGTCAAGAAACCGGCCGGCCTGTACGATATGCAATCCGTGCTGGGGGTCTGACGGGATGAAAATCTGTCGGTATGAAAACGCCGGTGTCGTCGCTTACGGCGTTGCGGATCCGGTGCACGGCGTCGTCCGCGAAATCGATGGATCGCCGTTCGGCGGCGTCATCCTGACGGGACGCGAGTTCACCAGGACGGGCGTGACCATGCTGGCGCCGGTGGCTCCATCCAAGATTGTCGCGATCGGCCTCAACTACAAAGACCATGCCTTCGAGATGGGCAAGAAGATTCCCGAAGAGCCGATGATGTTCATCAAGCCGTCCTCGGCCGTCAACCGGCCCGGGGGCGATATCGTCTACCCGGCGGCATCCAAAAGGGTCGATTACGAGGCCGAACTGGGGGTCGTGATCGGCAAGGAAGCTCGCCGCGTGATGGCGGCCGACGCACGGTCGTACATCCTCGGCTACACCTGCGTAAACGATGTCACCGCCCGCGACCTGCAAGCAAGGGATGTCCAGTACACCCGCGCGAAGGGATTCGACACCTTCGCGCCGATCGGTCCCTGGATCGAGACCGACCTCGACCCGGCGGCGCTGTTCATCCGTTGCCGCGTCAACGGAGTCCTCAAGCAGGACGGGAATACCCGCGAGATGGGAGCGGGTCCATTCGCCCTCGTCGAGTTCGTCTCGCACGTCATGACGCTTTATCCGGGCGACGTCATCGCGACGGGCACCCCCCCCGGGGTCGGCTCGGTCCACCCCGGCGACGTCATTGAGGTCGAGATCGAGGGGATCGGGGTTCTCTCCAATCGCGTCGTGCCGCATTAAAGAATTGGAACAGACGCCTCCGGAAGTCATTCTGCTGCTCGGGAGCAACCTCGGGGACCGGAAACGGCATCTGCGAAACGCGATGAAAGCGCTCTCCGCCTCGGTTTCCGTCACCGCGGTTTCAAGGATTTACGAGAGCGAACCGTTCGGGCCCGTGCCCCAGCCCCTGTATCTGAACATGGCTGTCAGGGGCGTCACGACGCTCGAACCGGAAACGCTGCTTCGCTTCGTGAAGGGAATAGAACAAGCCGAAGGACGCACCGGCGAGGGGCTCCGTTGGGGACCTCGAACGCTGGACATCGACATAATCCTGATGGGCGATCGTGTCGTGCGACGCCCCGACCTGATCGTGCCTCACCCGGCGATGTCCGAGCGGCGCTTCTGCCTTTTGCCTCTTTCGGAAATCGCTGCCGACGCCAAGGTTCCACCGGACGGATCGACCGTAAGCGATCTGCTTGAACGATGCACTGACTCCCTCGAGGTGTACCCGCTATGAAGACCAACGATTTCAGAAAAACCGTGCTCCTCGCTCTGCTGCTTTCGGCGACCGTCGCGCTTCCCGCCTGTCGGAAAAAGGAAACACCGCCTCCTCCCGAAGGGGGGGATGCCGTCCGTTTGAGCGATCTTTCCGAGATCCAGAGCTATAACGAGATCTTGAAGAAGGATCCCAACAACCTCCAGGCGCTGATCAATATCGGCAACCGGTACTACGACTCGGGACAGGACCGTCAGGCGGTCGACGCCTACACTCGTGCGCTCGCCATCGATCCGGCCAACATCAACGTTCGGGTCGACATGGCCATTTCCTACCGTCGACTGGGCAACCCCGACGGAGCGGTCGAGGAACTGAAAAAAGCGATTTCGATAAACCCCCGACACTCGCAGGCACGGTACAACCTCGGCGTCATCCTGATCAACGACAAGAAAGACGTCGCCGGCGGGATCAAGGCCTGGGAAGCCCTGCTTGAGAACATTCCCGATTTCCCGGACCGGGAACGGCTGAAGGCCGACATCGAACGGCTCAAGTCTTCCGCCGCCGAAGGGATGCCAAAGAAATAACCGTTGTTTAGTTTTTGCATTATTCAAATCATGCGGTTATAATGGCGTGCAGGGATGTACGCACCTATTGATCTGTCTTTTCCAGCCCTGATTAAAATCCCTTTGTTTATCAGTGGATTTCAAATGGTCATGCGAAGAGATCGTCTTTATCGACACTGGAACGCTGTTTTGTTATGAATATTCACAGCCCCACTGGGGCGCGGAGGAAACTATGGTTCGGCGGGATAAATCAAATTACATCATTCAGTCGGTGGCGCACGCCCTCGACGTCCTGGAAGAGTTCCACGGCGAGGTCGACGAACTCGGCGTGACCGAGTTGAGCAAAAAATTGAAACTGCACAAGAACAATGTCTTCCGGGTGCTGGCCACCCTCCAGTCCCGCAGCTACATCGAACAGAACAAATCCAATGACAGCTACAGACTCGGGATCAAGTGCCTCGAACTCGGACAGACGTTCATCCGGCAGCGCGGGCTGCTGCAGCAGGCCAATCCCGTTCTTCACGAACTGGCCGAAAAAACAGGTGAAACCAGTTACCTGTCGATGCTTCGCGGCAACGAGGTAGTTTATCTCGATGCGGTGGAAACGACCTCGACCGTCCGGGTCGTTTCCCGCGTCGGCCTTCACATGCCGCTTCATTCGACTGCGGCCGGTAAAGCGTTGGTCGCCCACGAATCCGAAGAGGAACTTCGTGGCCGGTTTACTGCCGGCCCGCTGACGAAATTTACCAAGGCTACGCTCGCCACCGCGGATGCATTTATCGCAGACCTGGCACTCGTTCGTGAAAGAGGTTGGGCCGCCGACCTCGAGGAATTCGAAGAAGGGTTGCGCTGCGTCGCGGCTCCCATCCGGGACTATACCCGCAAGGTCGTCGGGTCGCTCAGCGTATCCGGTCCTGAAAACCGGCTAAGCGACGAGAAGATCCAAAAGGTAATCGGCCCCGAGGTTGTCGCCGCCGCGCAGGGTCTTTCCAACAAGCTCGGCTTTCACGAATAAGCTACGCGCGGGATCATCCCGCTGGAAATCCATGATTGTTGCTTTCGGGTTGCCGTGGATTCGCGTATCCAAGCAGCGAATCCGCGGCCTCCTCGAGTTCCTTCCTCCCATCCAACCCTTCCACCCAGGAAACGGGAATCGCAGATGCTCCGAGAAAGGCGCCCGCCATGGCGCCCACCATGGCGCATATCCGGATCGCATCGTTCCCGGAATTGACCGCCGAAACGATGGCACCGCCGAAATCGCCCGGATTCGAAAGGACGCATGCGATGGCGAAAGGGATTCCCTCGGAGGGCGTCTCGCCGTTGCCGATCGTTTTCAGGATATCTTCGACGGAGGCACGGCGGAGAAGCAGGGCGGGGAGTTCGGTACCGATCTTTCGAGCCATGGAGGGGGCGGTTCGATTCCTGCCACCGCTGCGATCGGTTTCAATTCCCGCAATGAGCGGGCCGCAACTGCGGGCAAGCGAGATGGGGTCGAGCGCATCCGGCAGGGTATGCAGCAATCTTGCGATCAGGACCGACAAAAGAGTCGCCCCGGCGATGGCCGATGGATTCGGGTGCGTGATGGTTGCGCATATGCCCGATTCCAGCTTCAGTCTCCTGAAGTCCCCCGCGTGCAGCAGGGCAAACGGGATGCAGCGGACTGCGGCGGCGCTCTCCGCAATCGGTTCTCCCGCCTCGAACCACGGGAAATCCCGCTCCCGGAAGTTGGAAGAAAACAGGTTTTCCCCGCCCGTCGCATCCTGGCATGATATTTCGATTGCCATGACCGAGGCGATCGCCTCGGGGTCCAGGGCCGGGTTTTCCGAGAGTCGCGACGCCAGCAAACCGTTGATCGGACATGCAGCGGTGGGCTGGCTCCCCCCCGATCGGAAGTTCATGGGCGATTCGACGCGTCCGTAGAGCATCGCCACGTCCCCGCCTGATAGCCCCTGGCTGATCCGCCCCATCGACGCCCCGATCGCCTGACCGAGGAGAACTCCCCGGAAACGGTCTGCGTAATCGATTCCTTTCCTGAATTCCAAAGGGCAATCCTCTCCCTTCGACATGAAAGGAACGGCTTTCCCCCTGCGGACCAGGAACTGGTAGATGGCCTCCGGTTCCTTGCCGAACAGGAAAGGCTGGTCGATTCGCCCCCTGGACCGATCGCGAACCTTTTTTTCCGCGATCTCGGAAAGGCGGTATGCCATATCCCAAAGATCGCCATTGCCTCTGATGGGAATGCGGCTAAGGGCTGCAGAAAGGCGTCGGGCCAGTTCTTCGGGTGACCGGCATCCGGGACCCCAATCGTTCGACCCTTCCGGCGGGGCGGCTACGCTCGCCGGCAAAACGTCGATGGAGTCGTCCTCTCCGGCAGCGATTTTCTTCTGGACGCCGGCCGGATCCCGGAGGGGGCCGCCCTGCAGGTTGGGATAAAGACGCGATATCAGCGTTCGAACGGCCGGTGGGGGAATCTGGGCCGCCTGCAGGATCGGTAGAATCGATTCGATCCGGGGAATACGGCCGTCGTGCATCACCTGTCGGAGCAGTTCATAACTGACACCGATCGATTCCCGATGGGCCATGTAAAACTTCCGGAGCGTCTCGAAACCGAGCTCCCTTAGGCGTTTCTCCAGGATATTCGAAAGGATGGATGCTTTAAGTTCAGCCATGGTCACTCCCTGGATGCGTTTCGGACAGCATTGCATAAAATGTTGTCGATATACAAATTTGATTGTAACACATGCAACCAAAAATGGTACATTCCAAATTGAATTGCAACACCGGCTGTAGACGTCAAGGGAGGCGGATCCGGAATGACGACATGTTAAGATCATAAAATATGGACGATACCGCGAAAAACAGTCTCAAGGAGCTATTCGGCGGGCGGTACAGCGATTCTCCCGAGGATCGCCTCTGCTATTCGTTCGACGCCACCGGGCGGGATTATCTTCCCGATGCGGTCGTTTTCCCCTCGTGCGCCGAGGAAGTCAGACGAACCGTTCTGCTCGCCAACGAGCACGGTTTTCCGGTTGTCCCCCGGGGCGCAGGTTCCGGGTTCTCAGGGGGATGCCTGCCCGTTCACGGCGGCGTCGTCCTTTCCACGGAACGGATGGACCGTATCCTCACGATCGACACCGGAAACCTGCTCGCCATCGTCGAACCGGGCGTTGTGACCGAAACGCTCAAGGATGCGGCGCGGCGTGTCTCCCTGTTCTACCCTCCCGATCCGGCATCGATGAAATTCGGGACGATCGGCGGGAATATCGCCGAATGCGCGGGCGGCATGTCGGCCGTCAAGTATGGCGTGACGCGCGATTACGTCCTCGGGCTCGAAGCGGTGCTGGGCACCGGAGAACTGATCCGGACCGGGGTATCCACGGCGAAGGGTGTCGTCGGCTACGACCTGACCCGCATGCTCGTCGGCTCCGAGGGGACGCTCGGAATCGTCACCCGGGCCACGCTCAGGCTACTGCCCCTTCCCGCGTCCACAGGCACGCTGCTGGGACTTTTCCGCGGCAACCTCGACGCCTCGCGCGCCGTGTCGGCCATCGTGGCCGCCCGAATCACGCCCAGCGCGATGGAACTGATGGACCGCTCCGCGATCGATTGCGTCCGACGCGTCATCCCGATCGATCTTCCCGAAGATACGGGCTGCGCACTGCTGATCGAAGTCGACGGGACGCCTGCATCCGTTTCTGCCGAAACCGACGGGGTCGAGGCGGCCCTCCGTTCCCACGCGGCGATCGAGGTCCGCCGGGCGGTCGACGAGGCCGGGCGCGAAGAGCTATGGAAGCTTCGCCGATCGATTTCTCCCGCGCTCCGAAAGATCGCACGGGTGAAACTCAACGAGGATATCGTCGTTCCTCGCACGGCCCTTCCCGAGATGATGGGCTATCTTTCCGATATCGCCGCGCGGGAACGGCTCACGATCGTCAACTTCGGCCACGCCGGCGACGGGAACATCCACGTCAACGTGATGCTCTCGGGAACCGACGCCGACGAACGAAGGCGGGCCGATGCGGCGGTCGAGTCCATCTTCCGCAAGACGATCGATCTCGGAGGCACCATCTCGGGCGAACACG
>JANXPS010000215.1 GCA_025357175.1 Deltaproteobacteria bacterium
CGCTCAATCCGTCCGTTCGCAACGTCGACCGGATCATGGCGGGCAAGACGATCTACCTGCCGACAAGCGGCTATTTCCATCCGGCCGACGCCCCCCCCCCGAAGGAGACCGCGAGCGCGGGGGCGGACGCAAAAAATCCCAAGCTGGTCGAGGCTCCTCCCGCTCAGCCGCAGGAGACGGCGCCCGTGCCCACCGCGGCCGCGCCTGTCGCCGTCGTGCCCTCCGAAGTCGAACCCGTCGCAGCAGCCCCTGCGGCCGCTGCGACCGCTGCCCCCGCTGCCCCCGCCCCTGCGCCCCCTGCCCCTGCCTCCGCTGCGGTCGTCTCCGCTGCGGTCCCTGTCGCCGCGGCGCCACCCGACGAGAAGGCCGCCCCGGCCGCGGACAAGGCCGTGCAACGTTCCGAACCCGTCGCCGTCCCTCCCGACAGCGCGGGCGCCAAGGACGTTCCCCCGGCGACACCCGCCCCCTCCGGCGAGACGTCGGCCGAACCGCAGGCCGTGGCCCTTACCCGGGAGGCGCCCGCCGCGCCCGTGGAATCCGACCTGCCGACCGGAAAGCCCGATGCCCAGCTCACCCCGCCGGCCGCCGCCGCAGCAGGGGAACCGCCGGCATCGTCGATTACCGGGGTCTCAGGCAAGGCTGCGCCCGAGTCTGTCCCGCCCGAGCGCCCCCCGTACAGGGGACTGCTGGCGGACGTATCGGCGGCGCTGGGCGAAAAGTGGATGGATCGCGGCACCCTTTACCTGCCGATGCCGTCCGGCGGCGAGGTCGTGATCAACCTCGCCGATTTCCCGGTGGTCCGGTTCGGGACGGGGGTCCACGCGCTCATCGATTTCCGGGGGAGCATGCCCGCCGGTGTCAGGGACGTGGTCTCCGAAACCTGGAAAGACTACCGGATCGTTTCGCTGGACGGGGTTCCCGGTCCGGGCGAGCGGATCGACCGGCTGCTCGCCGCTTCCGGCTACGCGTCCGTCAAGGAGGGGTTGTCGCATCCGCTCGTCATCGGCGAATCGGTGGCGGTCACGCTTCCGGCGCGGTGGCAGCTGTTCCGCACCCGGCAGGCACTCGAGGCAGGCGACGTGACGCTGCTCAAGGAAGTGCCGGAGAAGATGTCGGCCGAACTCGATTCCGTGCTCACCTACGCCGGCCGCATCGGTATCCGCGTCCTTCCTGTCGCGTGGGATCCGTCGACCCGGGAGGGGTTCATGGCGGGGCTCGCCGAGCGAAAGCGGCTCGAGGCTCCCGAGCCTCTCCGGTTGCCGGCCGGAGGAATCCCCGCGCTGGATTCGGCGCTCGCGCTGCTGGGGGTGCCCGCCGAGACGGACCCGATGCTCAAGGTTTCCGGCAAGGACGATGCCTTCCGGCTCGTGATCCGTCCCGAGCGCACCTTCAGCCTCAACGGGAACCGCTATGTGGTCGATTCGGGCCGGTTGTCGCCTGCGATACGGTCGCTGGTCAAAGGCGCCGGCTACCGTCTCTTCGACCTCGGAAAGGGCGAGTCCGGCAAGATCACCTTTCTCCGGCTGCTCAAGGCCGCAGGGCATTCATACGAGGAACGGCGCCGCTTCCGCGTCGCCGGAGGCCCCGACGCCGGGTTCGATCTCCACATCACCGGCGCATTCGTGACGTCCAGGGCGATGCTGGAATCCCGCGCGGTCCGGATGATGGTCGTCGTCAAGGGGCGTCAGCACGCGGCGACCCGCGCCATGCTTCGCGAGATGGGCATCGAAGTCGTCGAATGGGTGGACTAGGTGAGAATGCAACGGCCGGGACTCGCGATCGTCCTGCTCCTTCTCACGGCCATGGTGTTGGTGCTCGGGTGGCGTTTCGCAAAGGACATGGATGTTCGTCAGGCCGACGAGTTCACGCGGGAGGCATGCCGCCTGTTATCGGTCTGGCAGCCGCCGCCCCCGTCCGCCGCCGGCGTCGATGCCGGCGAGGCGGCCAACCTGGCCACGGCCATCGTCGGACGGCGTGTCCTCCTCCCCCGGAGCGCCGACTTCGCCTGGGTCGCGACGACCGCCGAAAAAAAAGTGGGCAGGGGTCGCGCGGCCGCGGTTCGATTCTATTTCGGCCAGGAAAAGTTTCTGCTCCTGATCGCGCCGGGAGAGCGGGTGCTCGGGGGCTCCGGGAGGGCGGCGTCGTCGCCTTTTCCGGGTGCTTCGATCCTGTCGGGGGAACGCGCAGGCGCATCGTTCGTTCTCTGGAAGCGGGACGGACTTTACTACTGTCTCGCATCCGGCCGCGACCTGACTCGCGTGTTCGAGGTCGTCCGGCGATATTTCCCGTGATGGTTTTTTGACGCCAATCAAGGAACGCAACCCGGCCCCGAATCATCCTATAATAGTATTTCCATACAACCCGGAGGTCATTCGATCATGAAGGCGGAAGTGCAGAAGGTTCTTGAAACGATCCGGCCGGCCCTGCAGGCCGATGGCGGGGATGTCGAGCTCGTGGATGTCGTGGGCGGAGTCGTCAAGGTGCGCCTGACGGGCGCCTGCGGATCATGCCCGATGGCGACCATGACGCTCAAGGGCGGGATCGAGGCGACGCTTAAACGTGAGATTCCCTCGGTCGAACGCGTAGACCAGGTTTAAGTCAACCATCAGACGAAGAAAGGGGAGAAAGACATGTCTTACAAGATAACCGATGAATGCATCGCCTGCGGCGCCTGCGCGCCCGAATGCCCGGTTCAGTGCATCGCCGAAGGGGATCCGATCTACGTGATCGACGCCGCGACGTGCACCGACTGCGGCGCGTGTGCCGGCGTTTGCCCGACCGGCGCCTGCGTACCGGCTTAAGCATTCGACGAAGAAGACAGGCGATCGAACCTGTCGGTTTCCACCGGGGGAGCGGATTCATCCGCTTCCCCGGTTCTTTTTTTTAGTCGGCTAGCGAAGCAGCTTCTCGACCTCCTGATCGAATGCCGCCTTGTCCATGAAGCCCACGTGGACGTTCTGGACCGCGCCGGTCTTGCTGACGAAGAAGGTGGTGGGAATCGCGCTCACGCCGCCGTACGCCTTCGCGGTGGAACCATCGAAGCCCAGCAGCACGGGGTAGGTTATTTTCTGCTCCGCGACGAAGTCCGGAAGCTTGTCGCGCGTGTCGGTGTCGACCGAGATGCCCACCATCACGAGCCCTTGTCCCTTGTATTTTTCGTAGACCTCGACAAAGCCCGGAATCTCCCCGCGGCAGGGAGGGCACCACGTGGCGAAGAAGTTGATCACGGCGGGCTTGCCGGCCATCGTGGCCGAATCGAAACTGTTGCCATGGACGTCGTTCAGCGTGAACGGGGGGGCCATCTGCGCCCCGGCCGGAACGGACGAGCCCTGCTGACCCTGGGGGGTTCCGTCGTGCCGCTGCCAGCGAGTGTAGAAAAAGACGGCCGCGGCGAACAGGACGACCAGCGCCACGGCCATCATCAAGTGCTCTTTCTTCATGGACAATCCTCCGTCGTGCGATTTATGATGCCTATTCCCGCCGGACTTGTCGCGCACCGGCTATTTTCGGATAATATGCGTGAAACTGAAAGCCCTTTTCCCTTATCAAACGGAGAAGCACCAAACTACACGGAGGTTTTCGATGCCGGACTGGACCATCAAGGAAGTTCTGGAAAGAGCGCTTCAGATCGAGGCGGAAAACTACGGCGAGTACCACAGGGAAGCCGGCACGGCGACCAATCCCGCCGTCAAGGCGATGTTCACCTTCCTGGCCGAGGAAGAAAAACGGCACATCAAGCTGATCAAGGACAAGATGGCCGAGCACAACATCACCGAATAGGCGGACGGGCGGCGTAAGGCATGGCGCACATTTTCTTCGATCACATTTCCACCACTCCCGTCGACCCCCGGGTTATCGAGGCGATGCTGCCGTATTTCGGTGAGAAGTACGGAAATCCGGCTTCGCATATCCACGACCTCGGGCAGACGGCGCTCCGCTCGCTCGACGCGGCGCGGGGTTCCGTCGCGCGGATGGTCGGCGCGCAGCCGGGCGAGATCGTCTTCACCTCCGGTGCGACCGAGGCCAACAACCTCGCGATCAAGGGCGCGGCGGCAGGGTCGAAGGACAGGCGCCATATCATCGTATCCGAGGTAGAGCACTTCTCGGTCCTCAACGCGTTGTTGCCGCTTCGCGCTTCCGGCTTCGAGACGACGGTGCTTCACGTCGACCACGATGGCAGGGTCGATCCCGACGACGTCCGCAAGGCGATCCGTCCCGACACCCTGCTCGTCTCGGTCATGCACGCCAACGCCGAGATCGGCACGATCCAGCCCGTGTCCGAGATCGGGCGCATCGCGCGGGAGCGCGGCGTCCTCTTCCACACCGACGCAACCGCCTCCGCCGGGCACATCCCGGTCGATGTCGAGGCGATCGGAGCCGACCTGCTCACTCTTTCGGCGCACAATTTCTACGGGCCGAAGGGAATCGGGGCGATTTACGTCCGCAAGGGCACGCGGCTCGAATCGATGCTCGACGGCGGGTTCCAGGAGGGCGGCTATCGCGCGGGAACCGAAAACGTTCCCGGCATCGTGGGGATGGCGGCGGCGGCCGAAATCGCCATGGCCGAAAGCGTGGGGTGGGCCGACAGGCTTGCGCCCCTGGGGCGACAGCTCTGGGACGGCCTCGAGGCCTCGATTCCGCTGCTCCACTTCACGGGTCACCCGAAGGAGCGTCTTCCGGGACACGTCAGTTTCTGGGTCGAACATGCCGAGGGCGAGTCGCTCCTGCTGCTGCTCAACATGCAGGGCGTGATGGCGGCTTCCGGATCGGCATGCAGTTCCAACCTGCGCGGGCACGACGAGGAAGATCTCGTGGCGTCCACGGTGCTCAAGGCGATCGGCGTCCCGAGCGACATCTGCACGGGTTCGGTGACCTTCAGCATGGGCAAGGACAACACCGGGGCCGATGTCGCCCACGTGCTGTCGGTGCTCCCGGCGATCGTTTCGCGCCTGCGTGAGATGTCTCCCACGTGGCTCGACTATCAGAAACAGCAGGGAGGGTGACCATGGCAGCCGGACCGTACAGCGAAAAAGTGATGGAACACTTCATGAACCCCCGCAACGTAGGCGAGATCGAGAACGCCGACGGGGTCGGCGAGGTCGGCAATCCGGCTTGCGGCGACATGATGCGGCTATACGTCAAGGTCGAGGCCGGCAAGGTTTCCGACGCCAAGTTCCGCACCTTCGGTTGCGGGGCGGCGATCGCCTCGAGTTCCATGCTGACCGAAATGATCAAGGGCAAGACGATCGATGAGGCGCGCGCCATCACCAATACCCAGGTTTCCGATGCGCTGGGCGGGTTGCCCGAGGTCAAGATCCACTGTTCGGTCATGGCCGAGGAAGCGGTCAAGGCTGCGCTCGACGACTACAGCAAGAAACATCCCGGATAAAAAATAACGCACGGAGGACAAAGGCATGCCCAAGACACCGATCGACGTTCTCAAGATGGCGCTCGCGCGCGAGAAAGACGCCGTTCAGTACTACAAGGAATTCGCGCTGACCGCCGAAGATCCCTCGATCAAGGAGCTGTTCGTGTTCCTGGTCGAGGAAGAGAAGGGGCATGTCAAGATGCTCCAGGAAGAGCTCGAGAAAGAGGTTTACCAGGAAAACTAGCAACCTTGCGGGGAGACGGCCGGGGGCGGATGATTTCCTCCCCCGGCGTCCCCGTTTCGAGACACTTGTTCCAGGAACTGCTCTTACGGTTTATTCCCCGGCTATTCCGAACGATCGCGAACGTTCCCGAATCCATATCCGAAAAGGAGTTGCGCTGATGCCTCCGATGAAGTCGGTCGACGACCTGATGGCCGCGGGTACCGGGTACCAGCGGTCCATGATGATATTTGCCGCACTGCGCCTGGGCGTGTTCGCCGTGCTCGCCGAGGGGGAGACCGACGCCGATTCACTCGCCGCGCGGCTTTCCGCGGATGCTCGCCGTCTCGGGATACTGCTCGATGCGTTGTGCGCCCTCGAGTTGCTTGAGAAGCGCCGGGGGAAGTATCGCAACGGTCCCGTAGCCCGCGAATTCCTGCTGAACGGGCCCGGCTCCAGGGCGTCGCTGCTTCTGCACCTGCTCGACGGTTGGGACGACTGGGGGCGGATCGAGACGAAAATCCGGGGCGGGCGCAAGGGGCGCGGGCACGCGGGCGATCTCCAGGAAAACTTCATACGGGGAATGGAGGAAAACGCGCGGGACCGGGCCGAGGCGGTCGCCGAAACGATGCCGCTCAAGGCGGGGGAGCGGTTGCTCGACCTGGGGGGCGGTCCCGGAACCTACGCGTGGGCATGGGCCAGGCGATGTCCCGAGGCCGTGGTCACGCTGTTCGATGTCCCCGACACGTTGCGCGTGGCCCGGAAGATCCTCGCCGAGAAGCGGGCGACCGGCTGCGTGAAGCTGATCGCGGGCGACTTCCTCGCGGATCCGCTCGGCGGTCCGTACGATGCGGTCTGGATCTCGCAGATCCTGCACGCCTTTTCCCGGGAGGATTGCCTGGTCATCCTTCGGAAAGCGCACGAGGCGCTTGCCTCGGGCGGGCGGGTGGCGATCCAGGAATTCCTGCTCGACGAGTCGAAGACTTCCCCCGTCGGGTCGGCGATATTTTCGGTGCACATGGTCGCGGTGACCGAAGGGGGACAGTCCTGGACGGCGGGGGAGATCGTCGGGATGCTGTCCGAAGCCGGTTTCGTCAAGGCAAGGAAGGGCAAGGCCGATTCGCGCGGCGTGGGCATCGTGACGGCCGTAAAGGCCTAGGCCCGGACTTGCCGAATATCGCAAAAAGGGATATCGGCATCGCGGTCGCGCTGACGGTGGCCTGCCTGACCGTTTACGGACAAACGGCCGGATTTCCGTTCGTCAACTACGACGATCCGGTCCACGTCTACGGGAATCCCGCGGTGCGCGGCGGCCTGTCGCCCGACGGCCTCCGATGGGCGATTACCGCGACCGGCGATGCCGGCTGGATTCCGATGACCTGGCTCTCGCGGATGCTCGACGCATCCCTCTTCGGGATGAACGCCGGAGCGCACCATTTCGTGAATCTCCTGCTCCACATCGTCAACACGCTGCTCCTTTATCGTTTTCTCCGGCGAGTCACCGGGAGGACCTGGGCCTGTGCGGTGATCGCGGCACTCTTCGCGGTTCATCCGCTGCACGTCGAATCGGTCGCCTGGGTGACCGAACGGAAAGATGTGCTCGCGGCGTGCTTCTGGTTCCTCTCGCTCGATGCTTACGTTTCGTATTGCGCCCGGCCTTCCGCGCCCCGATCGTTCGTGGTGGCGTCCTTTTTCCTTCTCGGGCTGATGTCCAAGCCGATCGTGGTGACGCTGCCGTTTGTCCTGCTTCTCCTGGATTACTGGCCGCTCGGCCGGGTCCGGGCGGCGCGCCTGCTGGTCGAGAAACTGCCGTTGTTCATCCTTTCGGCGCTGTTCTGCGTCCTGACGTTGATCGGCCAGGAAAAGGCCGATGCGCTGGCGTCGCTCGACCTGGTCCCGATGGGGGCCAGGATCTCGAATGGGCTGTCTTCCTATGTGGCGTATCTGGCGAAGACGCTGGTCCCGTACGGCCTGTCGGTTCACTATCCCCATCCCGGAACGGCGCCGGCGCAGTGGAAATCGGTGTCGGCGGGGGGGATCCTGGTTGCGATGACCGCGTTCTCCCTGGTCCAGCTTCGGCGGCGGCCCTGGATTCCCGTCGGGTGGTTCTGGTTCGTCGGAACGCTGCTTCCCGTCATCGGCCTCGTGCAGGCGGGAAGGCAGGCAATGGCCGATCGCTGCACCTATATCCCGCTGACCGGGATCTTCCTGATCCTCATCTGGGGAGGCACCGAACTTTCCCGCCGGATGAAACAGCCGTCCGTCGCAACTATGACGGTCGCGGTCGTCTGGTTGGCAGGATTGTCGGCCGTCGCCTGGGTGCAGGTCGGATACTGGCGCAGTTCGCCCGCATTGTTTGCGCACGCGTTGCAGGTGACCGACGGAAACTGGCTTGCGCACAACCAGCTCGGGCACGCGCTCGAGCGCGAGGGAAAAGTCGAAGAGGCGATCCGCCATTACCGCGCGGCGCTGCGCATCCTTCCGGATTATGCCGAGGCGCACGACAACCTCGGAGTCGCCCTTCTCTCTATCGGAAAAAGCGAGGAGGCCGAATCGCATTTTCGGGAGGCGATCAGGCTGGCCCCCTCCTTCGCCGACGGCTGGAACAACCTGGGGGTGATCCTGGCTCGGGCGGGGAGGCGCCGAGAAGCCATCGACTGTTTTCGCGAAGCGCTCCGGCGCCGGACCGCCTTCCCCGGCGCACGCTATAACCTGGGCAGCGCACTGGTCGAATCCGGGGATGTCAGAGGCGCCATAATCGAATTCCGGGCTTCGCTCGCCGAGGATCCGACGCGCGCCGAATGCTTCAACGCCCTCGGAATCGCGCTCGCGATGGAGGGCAGGCGGGCGGAAGCGGTCGACAGGTTCCGCGAGGCGCTGCGCCTCCGGCCCGGTTACCCCGAGGCGCGCGCCAACCTTGAAAAGGCGGAAATACAGCCGTAAAGGGATACAGGGACGATGGCGGATACAAGTGCGACGATTTTTCCCGCGTTTTTCATTCGGCGGGGCTCCGCACCGACCGGATGCGCAGCAAGGCGAGCAAGACGGAAACGATGAACGACGAGCAGATCGCGTTGTGCCTGCTTGCTGCATCCCGCTGCGAGAACCGCGTCATCGGTGCCGTGCTCGTCTTCAATGTCCTCGAAGGGATCGGCGAGCAATCGTAGCAACGCAAAATATGATTTGTTATATGACCATTTTTAGTAAATTATATTTATTGTTATGGCAAAAATAACCCCCGTGCTCTATCCAAAGTCCCTGAAGGAGGCTGGCGCCCTCGGCGAGCGGTTGAAGGACGCCCGCCTGCGCAGACGCTTTTCGATGGACGTCGTCTGCGTCCGGGCCGGCATCTCGAAGCCAACCTTGGCGAAGATCGAATCCGGCGGCCCGTCCGTATCGTTCGGGGCCTACATCAACGTCCTGCGTGTGCTGGGCCTCCTTGACGACCTGGCATTGGTCGCGAAAGAAGACGCGCTGGGGCGACGCCTCCAGGATGAATTGCTCCCCCGAAGAAAACGCGCCCCCAAAAAGAAACCGGTCGCCGAAGGCGAATCCGGATGACCTCTCTCAAGGCGAATCAAGTCGACGTCTGGCTGGACGACCTGTCCTTCGGTCCGCTTCAGCGAATCGGTGTCCTCTCTCGGGGAGACAGGGGAAGCATCCAGTTTGCCTACGACCCGGCGTGGCTCGCCTCGGCGCATGCCTTTCCGCTCGATCCGGAGTTGGATCTATCCGCAGGCAGTTTCTTCCCCGGGAAGTCGAACTTCGGCGTCTTCATGGATTCCTGTCCGGACCGGTGGGGGCAACTGCTGATGAGGCACCGAGAAACGATCGAGGCCGACGAGGAGGGGCGCAAGGCGAGAACGCTTGGCCCGTGGGAGTTTCTTCTCGGTGTCCAGGACGAAACGCGAACGGGCGCACTCCGGTTCGCCATGCACGGAACGCGGGAGTTCCTCGCGAGCGAACTCCGTTCCGCGCCGCCCATCGCCCGCATCGCCGAATTGCAGGCCGTTGCCCACGAGTTGAGTCGAAAGGAAAGCACCGATCGCGATTCGGCACGTCTCCGGGAGTGGCTCGAGGTGCTCGTTGCCCCCGGATCTTCGCTCGGCGGTGCGAGACCGAAGGCGAACGTCGTCGGGGGAAACGGAAAGCTGTGGATCGCGAAGTTTCCCGCGGCGGACGACGGCTACGATGTCGCCGCTTGGGAAAAGGTTGTTCACGACCTTGCCCGGCAATGCGGTCTGAATCTGCCAGAATCGCGCCTGATGCGAGTCGGGACGGGGTACCGGACTTTCCTCGTCGAACGGTTCGATCGGGTCGGCGGCAGGCGACGCTTCTACGCTTCCGCGATGACGCTATTGGGCCGGAACGATTCGGACGATGCGAGCTATCTGGAAATCGCCGAGTTTCTCTCATCCTGGGCGGATCCGGAACATCTCGAAGATGATCTCGCCGAGCTCTTCGCCCGTGTCGTCTTCAACGTCTGCACGGCCAACCGGGACGACCATTTGAGGAACCACGGCATGTTCCGGACTCCGGCAGGGTGGCGCCTGGCTCCGGCCTTCGATATGAACCCGTCCTTCTCGAAGAAGGAACATGTTCTGGCGCTCGACCTCGACGAGAGGAGGCCGGATCTCGAAACCGTCCTGTCGACGGCACCCCAGTATCGGTTGGCGAAGCGGTCTGCGGAGAAGATCGTGGGCAGGATCCGGAAGGCTGTCTCGGGGTGGGAGGTCGTCGCCAAGGGCAACGGCCTTTCTTCAGGGGAATGCGCCGAGGCGAAACATCTGTTCGCCGGAACCCGATGAAACTAGCGAATGGCCCGACAGCCATTGCCTCAAAACTTCCTTCACTTCGATCATCGTGACCTCGCGATATGCCATGTTCCCTCCAGGCCTTGCCCCGCAAAGGGCAGGCGCAAGGAGGGTCATACCATCCGGTCACGCAGGGGGGGTGAATGATTTGAAAAAGTAGCTTCGAGGGGGGTGAA
>JANXPS010000225.1 GCA_025357175.1 Deltaproteobacteria bacterium
CATCCGCTTCGCCGCGTCGGCGCCGCCCGAAACCGCAAGCGACAGCGAGGCGGACGACAGTTCCCCCGCCTCGCAAAGCGCCGCCTCCACGAGTTTTTGCTTGGGGGTCATCTTCGCCTCGTCCGCGACGGCGGAGACGAGCGAGAAAAACGTCTCAGTGCGCGGGACCGACGGCGCATCGTGCCGGGCAAGGCCGCGCGGCAGCGCCGTCCGAAGCATCTCGCCCAGCGGCGCGAGACAGGCGCGCGCCGCCCGCACCAGGAACGCGAGGTGCCGCCCGGTAATGTACGGTTCGTCGTCCAGAAACGCGATCACATCCTTCGCCGCGTGACCCTCGAGCGCCGATTCGTCGGCGACCGCGGTCACCAGGCCGGTCATTCTCCGGCGGCCGAACGGCACCAGCACCCGGACCCCGACGCGCGCGCGCGCCTCCTGTCCCGCCGGGACGCGGTAGGTGAAAGGCTTGTCGAGCGGCAGCGGAACAGCCACCTCGACATACTTGTCGTCGCTCGGGAAAAGGGATCGCATCGTGGGTGGCATTGTACCGCGAGGCGGAGGACGAAATTCGGCACAAACGAAAACGCCCCGCTCGGGATGAGCGGGGCGGGAACAATCAAGATGGTGGAGGAGAAGAGGATTGAACTCTCGACCCCCACGTTGCGAACGTGGTGCTCTCCCAGCTGAGCTACTCCCCCACCTTTGAACGGTCTATTTTCCACGACCGGCCAACCGGTGTCAAAGGGAAATGCCGGAAACATCGTTCTAAATATTTGGAGGGGGTTTGCCGATAACTATTGAACCAGCGAATTCGGAGCGAGGCGCATCGATGAGCAACGAGAACGGAATTCACGACGGCGAACAGTGCCCGGGCGCGCAGGAATCGGCGGATTCGGGCGCCCCGCCCGATGACGGCTTCAGAACCCGGAAGCTGGCGCTGCTCAACCGGATCAGCAACGCGGTCCTGCAGGAGCTGCCGATAGACGAAGTCATGGACGAGGCGCTCGAGGGCGTGTGCGCCCTTCTCGGAACGCCGCGCGCGACCGTGCGGCTGTTCGGACCCGTCGAGCAGATATTCGAACACCGGGTTCTCGGCTTCCCCTCGGTCGGCGCCGTGCTCCCCTCGGTCGCATGCCCCCGCACCGGGAAAAAACTCTATGGCGACGGACGGCCCATGCTGGTCTGGAACGTCCGGGACTGCATCCCTTACCGGGAACGATCCGGATCGCTCGATGCCGCTCGCCTGGGCGCATTCCTCGGCGTCCCGATGATCGCCCGGGAAGAGTTCCTGGGCGTCCTGTACATAGACCGGCCGGAACCGCACCGGTGGCTCAAATGGGAAGTGTCCGCAGCCGCATCCGTCGCGCTTCAGGTAGCGATCGCGGTTCGGCACACCCAGCTATTCAGGAAAAACGAGGAAAACTCGGAAAAAATACAGGCGCTGATCAACAACGTGCCCGGCGCCATCTATCACGCCGGCCGGGACGGTCGCTTTTCGCTGGTCGGAGAGACCATCCTCGGAATCTCCGGCAGCCCCGCGCGCGAATTCCTGGACGGCGAACTCCAATGGGCGGAACTCGTGCTCCCCGAGGACCGGGAGCGAATGAAGCAGGAGATATCCGACGCCGTACGGCTTCGCCTCCGCGGCTTCCGGATGGAATACCGGATACGGCATCGGGAGGGCGCAATCCGGTGGATCGCCGACCGGCACCAGCTTTCCTATGACGCGGGGGGGAACCCGACGGGCGTGGACGGCCTGCTGCTCGACATCACCGACCGCAAGCGTGCGGAAATCGAGATGCTGCGCACCGGGGAAGCGCTCCGTGAAAGCGAGGAGCGGTACGCGCTCGCCCTTCGGGGGTCGAAAGACGGGATCTGGGACTGGAACGTCCACACGGGAGAAGTCTACTACTCCAGCCGCATGAAGGAGATGCTCGGCTACCCGGAGGAAGAGTTCGCGAACCAGATCGACGAGTGGACATCGCGCATCCACCCCGACGATTTCGACCACGTGATCGCCTCCCTTGAGAACCACCTCGCGAAAAAGAGTCCGACTTTCGAGGTCCAATACCGCTTGCGGCACCGGGACGGGAGCTACCGGTGGTTCCTCGCGCGCAGCGTCTGCCTTGAGGATCCCGGCGGCGAGCCATACCGGATCGCGGGATCCCATACCGACCTGACCGGCCACCGGCAACTGGAGGACAGCCTGCTCCAGGCGCAGAAGATGGACGCCGTCGGCCAGCTCGCAAGCGGCGTCGCCCACGACTTCAACAACATGCTGACGGCCATCCGCGGATACGCCGACCTCCTGATGCTGCGAAGCGCAACCTGCCCGGACGGCCAGCGCGAGATCGAGGAGATCATCAAGGCGAGCGACCGCGCCGCCGACCTGACGCAGCAACTGCTGGCGTTCAGCCGGAAGCAGGTGCTGCAGACGGCCGTCGCGGACATGAACGCGATCGTCGGCGGTCTCGAGCCGATGCTTCGGCGTCTCATCGGAGAAAACATAGACCTCGTCGCCATCCTGCAACCCGACCTGTCGAGGGTGCGCGTGGACCGGGGCCAGTTCGAGCAGGTGATCCTGAACCTGGTGGTCAACGCCCGGGACGCCGTGCCCGAAGGAGGCGGAAGGGTTCTCATCGAAACATCGGAACTGCCCACCGGAGAGATCGCGCTCCAGGTCACGGACAACGGCCACGGCATGGACGCCGAAACGATGGCGCACGTATTCGAGCCTTTCTTCACGACCAAGGAGCGGGGCAAGGGCACGGGCCTCGGGCTTTCGACCGTCTACGGGATCGTGAAGCAGAGCGGCGGCGAAATTACCGTCGAGAGCAGCCGCGACGCCGGGACGACTTTCCGGATCGTGCTCCCCGCCATCCCGTCGGAAACGGCCGACGCCGGCACGGGTGAAACCAGGCACCCCTGGCCGAGCGGGCGCGAGACGGTCCTCCTGGTCGAGGACGAGAGCGCCGTCCGGCGGCTCATCGCCGAGATCCTCCAGGAGGCCGGCTATACGGTGCTCCAGGCCTCCGACGGGGAGAAGGGACTGGAGGCCGCAGCCGCGTGCGCGGTGCCCATCCATCTGCTTCTCACCGATGTGGTGATGCCGAGAATGGGGGGGCGCGCCCTCGCCGGCGCCGTATCCGGCCTGATGCCGGAAACGGTGATCCTTTACATGTCCGGGTACACGACGGAATCGGCGATCCGGGACGGGGTGGCGCAAAACGGCATCGCATTCCTGCAAAAACCGTTCACGCCGGACACGCTGGTGCGGAAGGTGCGCGACGTGCTGGACACGCGAAAACGGGAGGAAAGCGCCGACTCGCGACCCCCGGCTTGTTTCCCCGGGGAAATTCCGCTTTTTTAGGTTGACAGGAGCCGCGATGATTTTACAATCAGGATAGCAGCACTAAACGGAGGGTTTAACAAACAGCACCGTGATCGACATCGGCGCAAAGATCAGGCACCTCCGTCAGATCAACGGGCTGGCGCAGTCAGATCTTGCCGAACGCGCCGGCCTGACCAAGGGAGCCATATCCCAGATCGAGCGGAACATCTCCTCCCCTTCCGTCGCCACGCTGTTCGAAATCATCGCCGCCCTGAATGAAACACCCTCCTCCTTCTTCGCCGACGACGACGAGGAAAAGGTGCTTTTCAAAAAATCTGAAGCGCTCCCTTCCGACCTGTCCGGCTACGCGCGGTTCGGCACATTGCTGCCCAAGAGCCGGCGCCGTTCCGTCACCGCCTACAATGCCGTTATTCGCCCCGGCCGCGAGCCGATCCCCGAGCAGGCGCAAGAGGGGGAGAACTACGTCTTCGTGGTCAGCGGACGTCTCGGAATGCAGATCGGGAAAGCGGCTTATTCCGCCCGCAAGGGCGACAGCCTGTATTTCGGCGGCGAGAGCGGCTTCACATTCTTCAACAAGGGGAAGACGACCGTCGAGTTCCTGTGGGTCAAGGCCAACGCGGGTTGAAAGAGGAGGACCATGGAAACGAAATCCGGTGAAGACGCACTGACTCTTCCTGGCGGGACCGGCGGCGATTCCTGCGCCTACGATCCGCCCTGGGCGACCGTCACCGAACGCGAGTGGAACGACTACCGGTGGCAGATCGCCAACCGGGTGACCGACGTTTCGCAGCTCGCGTCGCTCCCCGGGATCGACCCGGCCGACCGGGAGCTTCTCCGCCGCGTGACCAACATCTACCGCGTGGGCATCACGCCATACTACCTTTCGCTCATCCGCTTCGACGACCCCGCCGATCCGATCGCGCTGCAGGCGATCCCAGCCGTCGAAGAGTTCACCGACATCGGTCTCGACGACCCGCTCGACGAAGAGAAGGACATGCCGGTCCCCGGGCTTACGCACCGCTATCCCGACCGGTGCCTGATGGTGGTCACGAACTACTGCTCGATGTACTGCCGCCACTGCACCCGAAAGCGGATCTGGACGCTGGGCGAAGGGTCCAAGACCGAGTTCGAACTCTCCAAGATGTTCGCCTACATCCGGCGCCACGAGGAGATCCGTGACGTCATCGTCTCGGGGGGCGACCCGCTCACGCTCCCCACCGCGCGCCTCGAGTACATCCTCAAGAACCTGCGGCGCATTCCCCACGTCGAGATCATCCGGATCGGCTCCCGCGTGCCCGTCGTGCTCCCCATGCACATCGA
>JANXPS010000231.1 GCA_025357175.1 Deltaproteobacteria bacterium
AACTCGACCAGCGTGAAGCCAGCCGAGCGGCAGCTATTTCCCGATGTCCCAGGAATTGACATCGGCATCCTCGTTCTCGCCGCCGGGGACGCCGTCCGCCCCGTAGGAAGTGATGTCGAATTCCCCGTGGGTGCCCGGAGAAATGAAGAGGTAATCGTTGTTCCACGGGTCCTTGGGAACGCGGTCGAGATAGCCGCCCTTGCGATAGTTTTTCGGGATGCGCCCGCTCTCGGGAATCGTGACGAGTGCCTGGAGCCCCTGTTCGGTGGTGGGGTAGAAGCCGTTATCGAGCTTGAACAGTTCCAGCGCCTGCTCGACGTTTTTCATCTGGACCTTTGCCTGCGTTCGCTTGGCCTCTTCGGTTCGGCCGATCAGCTTGGGAACGACGAGAGCGGCCAGCAGCCCCAGGATGACGACGACCACCATGATTTCGATCAGGGTGAAGCCGCGCCTGTCGTGTCGAAGGGTTTGACTGATTTTCATGGGAACGCCTCCTCAGCGGACGATGTTTGAGATTTCGAGAAGCGGTAACAGGATCGAGACCACGATGAATCCCACGGTGATCCCCATGGCAAGGATGATCGCCGGTTCGAGGAGAGAAAGGAGGCGGGTCATGCGCGCCTCGATTTCGCCGTCGAGTGATTCGCTCATTTTTTCGAGGATGAAGTCGAGCTTCCCGCTCTCTTCGCCGACAGCCACCATCTGGATGAGCGTGGCGGGAATCTCGCCGAAAGACTTTAAGGCCTCGGAAAGGGAATAGCCCTCGACGACCCGGGTTGCGGCGGCTTCTATGTGGCCGGACAAGACTGCGTTGCCGACGACGGGAGACACGATCCTGAGCGCCCGGTCGACCGGAATCCCACCGGAGATCAGCGTGGATAGCGTTCGGGAGAAGCGCGACAGGGCGGAGAGGTGGTTGATTCGGCCGAAAAGAGGCAACTTGAGCAACAACCCGTCACGCATCATCCTGCCGGCGGGGGTGGCGACGAAACGACGAAATGCGACGACCGACAGGATTACGGCAACGAGAATCACCCACCATCCCGCGGTCAGGATGTCGGTGGTCGCGATGAGGATGCGGGTGGGGAGCGGAAGGGCGGCCCCCAGATGGGCGAATATGCCGACGATCTTGGGAACGACAAATGTCAGCATGAAGAAGACGACCATGACGCCGACGATCGCCATCAGGATCGGGTAGGCAAGCGCCGAACGAACGCGGCTTCGAGTTCGGGCCTGAAGTTCGAGGTGGTCGGCAAGCCGGGAAAGGGCGAGCGGCAAGTGGCCGCTTTCCTCGCCGGCGCGAACCATGCTGACATAGATCTCCGGAAATATTTCGGTGTGTTCCTCGATCGCCCTGGCAAAAGGGAGGCCGGCGCGGACGGATTCGGTGATGTCGGCCAGGACCGCGCGCATGGACGGATCTTCGATCTGGGCGCCAAGCGACTGAAGTGTCGAGACGACCGGCACGCCGGCACCGACCAGCGTGGCGATCTGTCGGGTGACGAGCGGCAGCGTGTCTTTCTGGGAGAGAAGCGCGGCCCCGGAAAAAAAGGACCGGGAACGTCGTTTCTCGACAAGTTCGGTGGGATAGATTCCGTCGGCGTGAAGTTTTCGGCGCGCAGTTGCGTCGGAATCGGCGTCGACGTCTCCCGCCCGCTTCGAACCGTCTTTCCCTATTCCCTTGTAGCTGTAGTTTGCCACGGCCGGCTATTGCTCCTGAGTAACGCGCAACACTTCTTCGACGGACGTCATGCCGGCGGCAACCTTATCGGCCCCCGCCGCGAGAATTGTCCGCATCCCTCTCGAAACGGCGAAATCGCGAATGCCGTCGGCGTCGGAGCGGGTCAGGACGAGGTTGCGAACCGGATCGTCGGCAAGCAGGATCTCGAACAGGCCGATCCGGCCGCTGTAGCCGGTGTGCATGCAGGCGTCGCAACCCTTCGGGGTGCGAAATTCGCCGGACGGGGGGCCGGCAAGCCCTAGTTTCCTCCATTCGACCGCGGTCGGTGCGTAAGGGGTGCTGCATTCGGGGCACAGCCGGCGCACAAGACGCTGGGCGATGACTGCGGAGAGCGACGATGCGACGAGGAACGGCTCGATGCCCATGTCGACGAGTCGGGTTACGGCGCTCGCGGAATCGTTGGTGTGCAGCGTCGAGAGGACGAGGTGTCCGGTCAGGGATGCCTGGATCGCGATCTCGGCCGTTTCGGCGTCGCGAACCTCTCCGACCATGATGACGTCGGGATCCTGGCGAAGAATGGACCGGAGACCACTTGCGAAGGTGAGCTGGATTTTCGGGTTTACCTGGATCTGTCCGATGCCCTGGATCTGGTATTCGACCGGGTCTTCGATGGTGATGATGTTGCGAGTCGTCGAATCGAGGCGCCGCAGCACGCCGTATAGCGTGGTCGTCTTGCCGGAGCCGGTGGGGCCCGTGACGAGAATGATGCCGTTTGCGCGCGTGAGCAGTCGCGACACTTTTTCCATGTCGGCGCCTTCGAGGCCGACGTCCTCGAGGCCCATGACCAGGTTGGTGCGGTCGAGAAGGCGGAGCACGGCCCGCTCGCCGAACGACGTCGGGACGATCGAGGCGCGGATATCGATTTCCTTGCCGCCCAGCCGGATCTTGATGCGCCCGTCCTGCGGAAGGCGACGCTCGGCGATGTCCATGCCGGCGATGACCTTGATGCGGGATACGACAGGGGCGTGCCACTTGCGTGGGGCCGTCACCATCGTGCGGAGGATGCCGTCTACCCGATTGCGGACGATCAGCTCGCGGTCGTACGGTTCGACGTGGATGTCGCTCGAGCGTTCGCGTATGGCGCGAAACAGCAGGGAGTTGACGAATCGGATGACCGGCGCTTCGTCCGGTGATTCGAGCAGGTCCTTGGTTTCTTCGATGGTCGACTCGACGTTGAGATCCCAATCGCCCGCGAGTCCGTCGGCGATTTCCTGCCCCGGAGTCTGGATGCGCTCGTAGGTGCTGTCGATCAGGGCGAGCAGCGCGTCGGCCGAATCGGGTGCGGGCACC
>JANXPS010000276.1 GCA_025357175.1 Deltaproteobacteria bacterium
AGGCGATGCTTGAAGACATCGCCATGCTCACCGGCGGTACCCTCATTACCGAGGACATCGGCCTGAAGCTGGATACAGCGACCGTCGCCGACCTCGGCCGCGCCCGGCGCGTGGTTTCGAGCAAGGACGACACGACCATCATCGAAGGCCACGGCACCGATGAAGCCATCCAGGCCCGCATCAAGCAGATCAAGGCCCAGGTCGAAGACGCTACCAGCGACTTCGACCGGGAGAAGCTGCAGGAACGCCTTGCCAAGCTGGTCGGCGGCGTGGCCGTCATCAACGTCGGCGCGTCGACCGAAACCGAAATGAAGGAAAAGAAGGCCCGCGTCGAGGACGCGCTCCACGCGACCCGCGCGGCCGTCGAGGAAGGCATCATCGCGGGCGGCGGCGTCGCCTACATCCGTGCGGCGAGCGTGCTCGACAACCTCAAGCTCGACCACGAGGAAGGCGCGGGCGTCGACATCATCAAGCGCGCCCTGTTCGAGCCGGCGCGCCAGATCGCGGTCAACGCGGGCCAGGACGGCGGCGTGATCGTCGACAAGATCAAGAACGGCAAGGGCAGCTTCGGCTACAACGCCCGCACCGGCGAATTCGAAGACCTGATCAAGGCCGGCATCCTCGATCCGACCAAGGTCACCCGCGTCGCGCTGCTCAACGCGTCGTCCGTGGCGGGCCTCATGATCACGACCGAATGCGCGATCTCCGACAAGCCCGAAGAGAAGGGCTCCATGCCCTCGATGCCCCCGGGCGGCGGCGGGATGTACTAAGGGACGAACGTTCGCGCTTCGAACCGAAGCGGGAGCCTGAGCATCAAAATAGGGGGCCGGGCCATCAAGGCCGGCCCCTTTTTCACAAAGAACCCGGGAGAACAGGCCGTGCCAATCTACGAATACAAGTGCCGCAAGTGCCACAAGATCACCGAACAGATCCAGGGCTATGACGACCCCGGCCCCAAGTGTCCTTCGTGCAGCGGAAAGACCGACAAGGTCATGTCCGGGGGGTCCTTCCAGCTGAAGGGCGGGGGATGGTACAAGAGCGGATACGTCCATAAACCGGACGAGGGGAAAAAGAAAGCGGCGCCCTGCGCCGAGGGGAAGGCCGAAGGCGCGCCTGCCTGCGCGGGCTGCCCCAAGGTTGCCGCGGGCGACTGATCCTTTGGGCGACTCACCCGTCAGGATGTTCAAGCACATCCCGACCCGATGCCTGATCGCGATGGCGTTGGTCGCCCTGACCGCTTCGGTTTACCGGGAAGTCGGCGGTTTTTCCTTTATCGACTACGACGACAACCTGTACCTGCTCGACAACGGGTTCATCCGGAAGGGATTGACTCTCGAGGGAATCGGCTGGGCCTTCTCGAGCGGATACGCCTCCAACTGGCATCCGCTCACCTGGATTTCCCACATGCTCGACGTCTCGCTCTTCGGGATGGATTCCGGGATGCACCACCGGGTGAATCTCCTGATCCACCTGGTCAACACGCTTCTGGTGTTCAATGTGTTGCGCAGGATGACGGGGGCGATGTGGCGGAGCGCCCTGGTGGCGGCGCTTTTCGGGATCCATCCGCTGCATGTCGAATCCGTCGCCTGGGTGGCCGAGCGGAAAGATCTCCTGTGCGCCTTCTTTTCCCTCCTTGCCATCGGAAGCTACGAACGGTACAGACGCGATCCGGCGGGCATCCGGTACATCGCGGTGTTCATTTTTCTAGCGTTCGCGCTCATGTCCAAGCCGATGGCGGTCACCCTTCCGTTTCTCCTGATCCTGCTCGACTTCTGGCCGCTGGGACGGTTTTCCCTCGAGCGCCTTCGCGGATCGCTGGCAGGGAAGGTGCCGCTTGTCCTGCTGGCGGCAGCATCATCCCTCGTCACATTTCTCGTGCAGAAGGGCGGCGGGTCGGTCAAGACGTTGCCGCTTTCGGGGCGATTGGAAAACGCCGCCACGTCGTACGTCGCCTACCTCGGCAAAACCGCCTGGCCCTCGTCCATGGCCCCCTTTTATCCCCATCCGCTCCTGGTGTCGGGGGATGGCGGCACGGCGGCCTGGAAGGCGGCCGCGGCAATTGTCTTGCTGGCCGGGATGACGGCCTTCGCGCTCAGGGAATTCTCCCGCAGGCCCTGGTTCGGAATCGGCTGGTTCTGGTTCCTGGGAACGATGGTGCCCGTGATCGGGCTTGTCCAGGTCGGTGATCAGGCGTTCGCCGACCGGTATACCTACATTCCCCTGATCGGCCTCTTCATCGCGTGCGCGTGGTCGCTCCCGGATCCTGCCCGTCTGACGAGGACCCCGCGCCTGGTCACGCATGTGGCGGTGGTTGCGGCGCTGCTGCTGCTTGCGCTCTGCGCCCGAACTCAGGCAGGGTACTGGATAGACAGCGGAACGCTGTTCGGGCACGCCCTCGAAGTGACGGAGTCCAATTGGGTCGCGCACGACGCACTGGGGGTCGCGTCTTTCGACGGAGGCAGGTACGAGGAATCGTTGTCGCACTTCCGGGAAGCGCTTCGGATTCGCCCCGGTTATTACGAAGCCCGGCTGAACCTGGGGAAAGTCTATTTCGCGCTCGGCCTCACTGATGCGGCGGCATTCCAGATTCGGGAAGCGATCCGTTTGAACCCTCGCGTGGAAGAAGAACTGGACGTCCGCCTCAAGGCGCTGGTAACCGGGGGCGAACGTCCTCCGGGATGAACGGCGAAGCGGCCCGCCGCCGGTTCACGCGTCCCGCATCCAGCGGACCCTCAAAAGCTTGACGTCGTCGGACCACGTGTACTCGATATCGCCGCTGCACGCCTTGTGGACCTCCCGTCCGATCCGCTGCGCAAGCTTCTCGTCCGTGGTCGCGATCTCCATCCTTCCGCCTTCCTCGGTGAGCGACATGATGCGCGCCAACGGGTTGAGGCCCATGGCCCGCTTCTCTTCGTTCCGCACGATGGAGAGAATCTCGTCGCGATGAAACGCCAGGAAGGCGCCCGCCAGAGTCACCAGCCCGAACGGGAAGCCGTCGGCGATTTTCCGGCACGCCGGGCACCGGTGAAGGTCGACCTCTCCGGTTCGTTTCAGCAGCATCTTGGCGGTGGGGGTATCGAACGTCCAGCGCTGTCCGTTCCTGACAGCGTGGCAGGCGGGGCAGACGCCCATGTGGCGCGCCGTTTTGCCGGGCAGGTAAGGATCGGTATCGCGGGTTACGTTTTTTCGGCCTGCAGGAGTGAACCGCGTGGTTGACAACATCTCCCATACCTCCGTTTCCTGACTCCATTATACCCCCCCCGATTCCGGAGGGTGCATCGCCTCACCGGCCCGGACGCGCCTCGTCGAGCAGCCGGGAACCCTCGAGCAGGATGTAGTCGGTCGGAAGCATCACGTTGTCGTTCGGGAACGTTTCGGTCGGTTCCACCCTGAAGTTTCCGTCTTCCTGCATGCAGATCACGCGGTAGACCACGTCGACTCCGGTCATTCCCCCTCCGGCCGCGTGGACGATCCGCCCCTTCCGGAAAAAGATGTCCGCGTGGGTGCCGTCGGCGTGCTCGATGTGCATCCTCACGCTCTTCATGCCGGTTCCCAGCGTCTGGACGAGGTCGGTGAACGCGAGATCCCGGAAGGTGGCGCTGAAACCCTGCCCTGCGCCGGAAGCCGAATCCCTTTCGACGGTGGACAAGGCGCGCGTGATCCTGGCGATCACAACCCGGCTGTTCATGGGAAGCGGCAGCACGTCGCTGAACCAGCTCTCCATCAGGTTGAGCAGGAAAGAGGGGTCGTTCTTGCGGGTCACGGCGAAAAGCGCCGTGGCCGCGTCGCCGCAATCGCCCCGGACATGTCGGCAGAAAGCATCCGCCTGGACAGGCGACTCGTCGACCTGGATGAGGATGGCGGCCGGGCGGCGTCGGGAGTAAACCTGTCCGGCCTCCTGGAAGTCGGATGCCTGGACGATGCGGAACCCGTGGAAGCGCAACTCGGTCGCGAGCGAGGCGGGAAGTGCGTCGGCCTCTCCGACGATGATCAGGTCCTTGTCGGCGCCGACCGGAAGGTCGGATTGCTCGATCATGCGGATGTAGCACTCGACCACGGACGAGGGCGCCAGTCGTCCCGCCTGCCGGCGAAGCCGCGTCTTGAGGGAATCGGGATCGGCTCCTCCCTTGCCCCGCATCGCCCTCAGGGCGTGGTGGCGGTACCAGGCGATCGCGAGGATGCCGGCGGGTGCGGAAGGCTCCGGTTTCCCGTCCCGGGTTCCGTAGTCGTTTTCCGTCGCGGGAACGGCGGCCTTCAGGGTGGTCAGGCATTCCGCGATGTCCCAGGGAAAATCAAGCCGCCTGGCCAGTTCGATGGCCGCATCCATGTCGCCGGGCATTCCCGAGGGGTCGGCGGGTCCGGGAAGGTGGGCCGCGATCCGCAGTCCGTCGACGGCAAGCCTTCCCAAGCCGAGCGTACGGGCCATCTCGGCGGCTTCGTTGGAAATCAGCGCGTAGGGCGGGGATGCGGGCAATCCGGATGTTTTCTGGTCGGCGATCACCCGTACGGCGGAAAGCAGCGACTCGGCCATCCGGTCGTAGGGCACCGGATTGTCGATGAGCGCGCTCGCGACCGCGCGGAAATGGGAAACCTCGGGTAGCGCGAGCGCGCTCCCGGCCCCGGCGACGAACCGTTCGAATTCCGCTTTCGCGTCCTCGGATACCAGGATGCGGCTGATGCCCCCCCCCTTGATCGCGGTCGCGATCTCGCTCGCGGTCGTCACCACCGACAGTTGCAAGCCCTCGCGTTCGAAGAGCGGAGGGAGGGAACTCTTGAGGAAAAGCTGCCGGGAGAACATCAGGACTCCGGACTGGACGCCGGGCCTGGATTCGCCTTCGGACGGAGGTGCATTCGCCGGCTGCGCGCTGTTTTCGTCCTCGAAGAGGTCCGGCAGGTCGATGAGCTGGTCGATCGCCGGCCCCTGGCTGCGGCCGTGGTAATGGAATGCGATCATGTTCCGGATGACCACTTCGGGGGCTACGTAGAAGACGATCTTGGGGACCCCGCTCGCGCGGCGGATATCGGGCATCGCCGAGGCGTTCGACGAGTCGGCGATCGCGACGTGCAATTCCCCCTTTTCGAAGTCGTGACGAAACGGGATGGCCGCGTACGTTTCCGCAATGTCGGCCGGGACGCGCCGGATGACCGAATCGGGGATCGTGAAGTCGCTCAGCCGCACGCCGCTCAGCTGGATCTGCTCGGCGAGCGCCTTGATCAGGTCGTCCTCGGTGACGAACCCATAAAAGAGCAGGTGCGTCCCCAGCTTGCCGCCGCGCGATTTCTGGCGCAGCAGCGCCTTGCGGATCTGCTCTTCGGTGACCGCGCGGTTGCGGAGCAGGATCTGGTCGAGCCGGACCTTCATGGTTTTGCCGGAGACGGGGCCATTTCAGCCGGTGAACCGCTTTTGCTCCCCAGGAAATCGGCCGGGTTCTCGGCGTGGGCGGCGGCCTCCTCGGGGGTGATGATCTTCTGGGATACCAGCTCCTTGAGATGGTGCTCGAGCTTCTGCATGCCGATGGACCGCCCGGTCTGGAGCTGGGTGCTGATCTGCTGCATCTTGGCTTCGCGGATGAGGTTGCCGATCGCGGGAGTCCGGATCAGGATTTCGAGCGCCGCGACCCGGCCGTTGCCGTCGGCGCGCTTCACGAGTTGCTGGCTGCAGATCCCGACGAGCACTTCGGACAGCGCCATCCTCACCTGGTCCTGCTGGTTTGAAGGGAAGGAGTCGACGACGCGGCTGATCGTCTGGGCGGCCGAACGGGTGTGGAGCGTCCCGAGGACGAGCAGGCCGGTTTCCGCCGCAGTCAGGGCGAGGGCGATCGTCTCGTTGTCGCGCATCTCGCCGACGAGGATGACGTTGGGATCTTCGCGCAGGGCGGCGCGAAGGGCGCTCGCGAATGAATTGCTGTGCCGTCCGATCTGCCGCTGGCTGATCATGCAGTTCTTGTTGGTGTGGATGAATTCGAGCGGATCCTCGAGCGTCAGGATGTGATGATTGCGGTGCTCGTTGAGATAATCGACCATGGCGGCCAGCGTCGTGGTCTTGCCGGAATTGGTCGGGCCCGTGACAAGGATCAGGCCGCTCTTGCTGGAAAGCAGTTTCTTGAGCGCCTCGGGGAAGCCCATGTCGTCGAGCGTCGGGATCTTGTTGGGGATGATCCGGAAAGCGGCGCCGAGCCCCTCGTGCTTCTTGTAGATGTTGATCCGGAATCGCGCCACCTCGGGCAGCGAATAGGTGAAGTCGATTTCCCCGTTGGCTTCCAGGTCCCGGATCTGCTGGTCGGCGAGCATCTCGTAGATCAGGATCCGGACCTCGTCTGCGTTGAGGATGCGGTGCTTCGTGGGTTCGAGGGCGCCGTGCATCCGCAGCATCGGCGAGTAGCCGTCGCCGACGTGCAGGTCGGAGGCGCCCGCCTGCTGCATGATCTTCAGAAATGCGTCTATACGCGGCATCCGGTCCTCGCCCTTTTCCTTGAGTGATTTCCCAGTATACTACTCGCAGTTCACCCTTACATCCCGGAGGATATTTCATGTCCGCACAGATCATCGACGGAAAGGCCATCGCGGCGTCTGTTCGCGCGCAGGTGGCAGTCAAGACGCACGAATTCGTCGCCCGCACCGGCGTTACGCCCTGCCTTACCGTCATACTCGTCGGAGAAGATCCCGCGTCCCAGGTCTACGTCCGCAACAAGGGCAAGGCATGCTCCGATGCGGGCATTCTTTCCCGGCAGATCGACCTTCCGGCGACGACCTCCGAGACGCAGCTTCTGTCGCTGATCGCCGAACTCAACGCCGACCGCTCGGTGCACGGAATCCTGGTCCAGCTGCCGGTGCCCGGCCACATCGACGAGGCGCGGGTGATCGAGGCGATCTCGCCCGAGAAGGATGTCGACGGCTTCCATCCGATGAACGCCGGGCGGCTGTTCACCGGAGGCGTGTCGTGCCTGCCGTGCACGCCTTACGGGATCATGAAGATGTTCGAGAACGAGGGGGTCGCCATAAAGGGGAAAAACGCGGTCGTCGTCGGCCGCAGCAACATCGTCGGGAAGCCGATGGCCATGCTGCTGCTCGCGCAGCACGCGACCGTCACGATCTGCCACTCCCGCACCACCGACCTCGAGGGGGTATGCCGGAACGCGGACATCCTGGTGGCCGCGGTCGGCCGGGCCGAGATGATCCGCGGATCCTGGATCAAGCCGGGCGCCGTGGTCATCGACGTGGGGATGAACCGGAACGCCGAAGGGAAGCTTTGCGGGGATGTCGCCTTCGACGAGGCTCGGGAAGTCGCGGGGAAGATCACGCCCGTACCGGGCGGTGTCGGGCCGATGACCATCGCGATGCTGATCCAGAACACGCTCGAGGCGGCGGAGCGGCAGGTCGCCGCCGCGCGCGGCTGACCGGGACGTACGGGGGGCCATGATGGCAGACTCCGCCGTTCCCGCGGACCGGAAATGTTCGGCGTGTCACAGCTGGGCCCGTCCCGAAGAAGACGGATCCGTGCGCATCGGGATCACCCACGTCGCGGCCGCCATTCTCGGCGACGCGGTTTATCTCGAGATGCCGGCGGAAGGGATCGAACTGCGCGCCGGTGAACCGGTCGGGCTCATCGAATCGTCCTACGTCGTATTCGAGGTCGTCTCGCCCGTTTCGGGCACCGTGCTCGAGATCAATCCCGCCGTGGCCGATTCCCCCGAACTGGCGACGTCGGACCCGTACCGGGCCGGCTGGCTGCTGCGGTTGAGGATGGCAGACCCGGCGGAGCTCGACGCGCTCGTTGCGGCAGGCGATTATCCGCCGCGCCCGGAGGGCGAAGGAGGCTGACGGAGCGGACGAAGCGTTGGGGCGGGGATGACGCGGGGGATCAGCGAATTTCCCGGAAGCCGCCCTGGACGTACATGAATCGCCCGCGGATCGGCAGGTTGGGAACGTTGTAGCTCTTCGGGATCGGGTTGAAACGGGCCCGTCCCACCACCTGGATCGCCCGGACCGCCTCGTCGTCGAGCACCTTGAACCCCGAGCCGCGGACGATCCTGACGGACGACACCGACCCGTTCCGCTCGATCACGAAATCGATCGTCACCTCTCCCTGCATGCCGGCCTGCGCGGCCTCGAGCGGGTAGACCCATACCAGCTCGATCTTCCGGCGAACCGAGTCGTACCATGAGAGATACTGGATCTCGGGCGACGAAAGGGAACTCAGGTGGACGCCGCCGCCGCTCTCTTCGGCGATCTGCCCCTTGTCCCTCAATGTCCCTTCCGTGCTCACCGCACTGCCGCTGTTCGGCTTGTCGCGCCTGCCGCCCGGTTCGCCGGGCGGTCGGACGATCGAGCCCAGTTTCGGCATCAGGTCCTTTAGCGCCTTCTGGGCGGCGGGCAGGGAGGACGCCGAGTTTCCGGGCGCCTGCTTCGTCGGGTCGGGCTGGGGTGCGGCGGGAGAGGGTTTTTCGACCGCGCTTCCGGCCGCCGGCTTTTCCTGGGCCTGGGCCGCCTTCTCCTTGTCGCCCGCACCGGCGCCCTCTTTTCCCTGCGGTGGCGGTTCCGGCCCCTTTGGCAACGGGTATTCCTTTTGTGGCGGCAGCTCCGGGTTGACCGGGAGGTCGGGAACCCGGCCCTGCGGCGGGATCGCCTTCGCGGGCGGGGGCGGGATCGTCCTCGCGGGTGGCGGCGGAACGGGAGACGCCTTGGGCTCGGGGGGCGGCGCACCCTGCACGATTCCAGGGGCGGGTTCGAGGTAGTCGGTCGCACGGGGAAGGTCGGCCAGTTCCACCGGCACGACGTCGGGCGTCGGGCGCTTGCCCGACGGCAACAGGATCAGCCCGATCGTCGCCACCAGATGGAGGACGAGCGAGACGACGATGCAGATGGAAAGAAGGCGACTACGGGGCATAACCTCATATTATATTGCATAATCGACGACACTTCTCGCGGAGGCATGCGCCCATTATCCCGATTCGCGACACGATACCGGTACGGCGGACGCCCGCGGCCACATGGCTGCTGATCGCGGCCAACGCGGTCGCATTCCTCTGGTTCCGGTACACGGTCGTCGACGAACTGGCAATTTATCCGCGTGCCGTCGTTCCCTTCCGTTTCCTCATGCTCTGGCGGCAGGACATCGGGGAACTGCTGACGCCGTTCAGCGCATTGTTCCTGCACGCCGGCTGGTTCCATCTGCTCGGCAACATGCTCTACCTTTACATCTTCGGCGACAACGTCGAGGACGCCCTCGGGCGCGGGCGTTTCCTGCTGTTCTTCCTGTCGGCGGGATTCGCGTCCTTCCTCGTCCAGATCGCCCTGGTTCCGCAATCCATGGTGCCCAACATCGGCGCCTCCGGCGCGGTCGCGGGCGTGCTGGGCGCTTACGTATGCCTGTACCCGAGGGCCCGGGTGATCGCGGTCATTCCGCTGGTTTTCTTCTTCCCGATGATCGAGTTGCCGGCCTGGATTTTTATCGGTTTCTGGTTCCTGCTGCAGTTTCTGAGCGGAGCGGTTTCGCTCGGAACCGCCTCCGCGTTTTCGGGAGGGACCGCCTGGTGGGCCCATGTGGGTGGTTTCGTCGCGGGCATCCTGCTCCTGCGTGTCTTTAAAAAATCTTGACACCCCGCGTCCATTCGGCTTTATTTAAGGGAATTTGCGGAATAACCGGCCGGCCCGACCCGGACCGGCGATCAAGGTAGAGCAGGCATAAAAACAACAGGAGGAAGTGCAATGACGAAAACGGATCTGGTCACGTTCATCGCGGAAGAAGCCGGCATCAAGAAGACCGAAGCCGAGAAGGCGCTCGGTGCGGTTCTGCTGGCGGTCGAGAAGACTCTGAAGAAGGGTGAGAAGCTGGCGTTGACCGGTTTCGGCACCTTCTCCGTGAGCGAACGCAAGGCGCGCACCGGCCGCAATCCGCAGACCGGCGCTGCCATCAAGATCGCGGCCGCCAAGCTGCCCAAGTTCACCGCGGGCAAGGGCCTCAAGGAAGCGGTCGGCGGCAAGAAGAAAAAGAAGTAACGGAAGCCTGTTCCGTTCCTTGCGAAAACCCGTCCCCGGCCGGCGCACGATACCGGCCGGGGATTTTCATTTCAAGCGGAGGTATTTTCCCGACATGACGATGATCATCGATGTTCACGGCCGGCAGGTCCTCGATTCGCGCGGCAACCCCACGGTCGAGGTCGAAGTGCTTCTCGAATCCGGAGCCGAGGGACGCGCGATCGTCCCTTCCGGCGCATCCACGGGCACGCGCGAGGCGG
>JANXPS010000283.1 GCA_025357175.1 Deltaproteobacteria bacterium
AGACGGTCCGCAAGGCGCAGACCGTGCTGCGCGAGTGGCGCGACAAGGCGACGATCGCCGAGAGCGAAGACCCGGTGCTGCGCGCGACCATCAGCAAGACGATGCCGGTCGACCCCGACACCCCGCTGCCGCAGGGACGAAAGGTGTTCGTCCTGTCGCTGAAGAAAGAGGGCGACGTCGCGTCGGTCGTCGCGCCGGGTGCCCGTGAGATCGAAATCAACGCCGGCGGGATGCGGGTGCGAGTCACGCGCGACCAGCTTCGCGTCTTCCCGGCTCCGCCCGCTGCGCCGCAGCGACACCGTTCGTCCGGGATCATTCAGGGGGTGGACGCATCTTCGGGCGACGTCTACCCGCAGACCGCCGACAACACGATCGACCTGCGCGGCGCCTACGTCGACGACGCGCTGCCCGACATCGACGCCTTTCTCGACCGCCTCTCGATGGCGCACGCGTCGCACGCCTTCATCATCCATGGCCACGGCACCGGTGCCCTGAAAAACGGCGTCCGCCGCCACCTGAAAAACTCGCCCTACGCGAAACGGTTCATGCCCGCCCCGCGCGAACAGGGCGGCGACGGCGTCACGATCGTGGTTTTTTAAACGGCAGGATCGCAGGGCTTGCCGTCGGTACGAGTTCCCATGCAGACCCGGGCGCTAATCTCCTTTCGGAACCTTTCCGCCTGCAGCGAAGGCACCCCGCACGATTCGCACTCCTCAAGAAAGTGCGTCATCGAATCGGCCACCTCATCGACAATCCCGCCTCCGCGGATCCCGTGTTTCTTCCCGATTGCCTCCAGGCCCTTCCGTCCCGGGAAAACATGGGTGAACCCGAACGCCAGCGCGTGCTCGATGTCTCCGCCGACTGCCGGAAGCAGATCGTAGGCCGGAGAGAGGAAGAAACCCCGGTCGTCGTGCAGCATGGTGAAATTCTTCGTGTGGTCGTCGGTGTTCCCGACATACGCGTTGAAGACCATCTGCCGAAAGAGGCGAATCCGGTCGATCTCGGGTTGCCCGCTCACCGAACGCACGATCTCGAACAGGTCGTCGTAACCGAACCGGGAATAATCGTCCCCCCGAAGCAGCGTTCGAAAACTGACCATGTGCCGACGGCCGCCGGCGGACGTCACGTCGAAACGCCGGACGATCAGGACTTTCCTCCGGCCCACGTCCAGGATCCGGGTCTGCGCGGTCTCGACCCCTGCGCGGCGCGCGAGCGACATCGTGGCGGCCTCGAGCGGGACGATGGCACACAGGTCGTCTTTCGCCGGGAACTTCGCGATCGACGGAACCCCCTCATCGTCGACCAGCACCTTCGGACGTGCTCCGCCCGGCGATGAGCCGGCGGCCAGCAGGGCACGAAGCAAACGGTCCTCCGGGATTTCCCCCGCTTCGACCTTTTCGGCGGCATCCAGCAGGTCGGGCAAGGTCGTCAGGCCGAACGCGGGCGGGGGGGGTGGAGGAGCCGATACCGGGGCGAAAGAGAGCGCGCCGAGCCCTCCGGCACCGAGTTCGAGCAATAACCTCGGAAGCGTCTGTTCGTGACGGGGGAGGCTCGCACGGCGGAGCAGAAGTCTTCTTCCCCAACTGTCGGGAAGGGAATCTTCGAATACCGGGGCGATTCCGTCGCGTGCCCGGTATCCGACCGGTTTCGGATGGAGCGGGAATTGTCCGGGGTCGAGCGGGAAGGCCTCGGGCGAAGCGAGATATGACGGGGCATACCGGAACTCGCCCTCGCCGCCTTCGGTGCCGATCTCGCCGGCCGGAATCGTTCGCCCCGCGGGATCCGTCAGAAAAACGCCGATCCGCAGGATCATGGCGGGGCCTTCCGCAGTTCCTTTCGCGCGCGTTTCCGCGCCGGCCTCACCGCTTGCGGCGCGTCCAGGCGGTCGAAGATTCCACGTTTGGCGGAAAGGAGGGCATCCAGCTCTTCTGCGCGCCCGAGAAGATCGAGAACCCGTCCCAGAAGCTCGAGTGAAACGGTGGTTTCACCCTTTTCAAGTTTGGCGAGCGTCGCCGTCGACACACCCAGCCGGGCAGCAAAGCGGGCCTGCTTCTCGTTCCTGGCAATCCGCGCGTCGCGAATCCGTTGTCCAAGGGCCACGAAACGCTCATTCAATCCCGCATTAATGCTACTCATAATGTGGATTATAAATCAAAAATCACATAAACACAACTATAACAAGTATTACATTTTTCTTTCAGGGGGCGAGCAACACCCCGACCGGCGCCGACCGGAAGGTCGTCGTGCCGTCGCCGAGCTGGCCGTGGAAATTCGAACCCCACGCCCAGGCCGTGTGGTCGCTCTTGAGCGCGACCATGTGCGACTCGCCGGTCGAGATGGCCACGATCCCCGAAAGCCCCGCTTTCTTGAAGGGGGTCGGGAGGGCGTTCGTCGTTCCGTCGCCCGCGCCGCCCCAGTACCAGACCGTCCCGTCGTGCTTGAGCGCGATCGTGTGGGCGTTGCCGGTGTCGTGGCAGTCTTCGCACTGGACGCGATTCACGGGCAGCGGCGCCCTCGTGGAATATTTGCCGTGGCCGCTCGTGAGCCAGTATTTCGTGATGTTGGGCGCGTTGTTTACGACCTGCCCCGCGTCGCCGTTGTCGCCGCCATGGCAATCCTTGCACGCCCTCGTCTCGTTCGAAAGGGTGGTGAAGTTCAGGATGGCCCCCTTGGAAGTCCCGTTGGAATTCGATCCCGCCGTCCGGAAATAGTAGATCGCGCCGGGGGGCAAACCGATGAGGGTCGCCGTCACGGGAATGTCCGCATTGCTCGAGGCGATGGACTGATGGGCCGTGGACGACGGGTTGGCGCTCTGACCTTCAACCCACCACTCGAACCAGCCCTCGGCGCTCTGGCCGCCGGGGTTCAGGCGGCCAGAGAGGCCGGCGCCTCCGGTCGTGATCCCGGACGCGGCGATTGTCAGGACCGTGGGGCCGGCTCCGGGGGAGCCGGGCGTGAAACTGAAGATGGAACCGGCGCGGGAACCGCCGGCACTGGATGCCATGACGCGGTAGTAGTAGGTCGCACCCCCCGCAAGCCCGGAAATGCCGAAGTTGACCGGCACGCCCGCGAGGCCGCCGCCGATCGCCTGGGTCGGGCTCGCGGTGTGACTGGAGAGGGTGGAGTCGGTCCCGTATTCGAACCAGATCTGGGTGGCTTCCCCGTTGGGGTTGACCGACGCGTTCAATACGGCACCCGTGGGCGTGACGCCCGTGGCAGGTTGAGTGGTTACGAGCGGTGCTAGGGCGCCGTTGCCGGTGGATTGCGTGCCGCCTCCCCCTCCGCCGCCGCACGCGCCTATAAAGAACAGCAGAAACAGCCCGACCCGGAATGCGACACGACGCACGTTCGACCTCCGACCTGTGATTATCCCGTACGGCATGTCCCGACTGCCACTCCGGGTGAATTTATCCTGTTGCCCGGATTTTTTCCCGCTTTTTCATTGTCTGAACGCTTTCCAGGCCGCCTTGACGATTTCGGGCGCACCGAAGAGTTCGGCGGCGGTAAGCGACATCGCGCGGACGCCTTCCATCATGCCCTCGATGCCGGCGGGCGAGCAGGTGGCCTTCTCGAACGCCCTCGTGTGGATCTCGACCCGGCCGCCGCTCGAGATGGGCATGTTGGGCTGGATGGTGGGGACGACCCGCGAAACGTTGCCGATGTCGGACGACCCGCGGTTCCGGTCGGTCGGGGCGTCGCTCTCGGGCAGCCCGAGCAGTTCGAGCGCACGGCGGTATGAGGCCGCGATCACCGGGTTGACCGCCATCGCCGAGAGCGTGTAGGCGCCGGGCTGCGCCTCGAGCCGGCAGCCGGTCGATTTCGCGGCCCCTTCGGCGCACGCCATGACCTTGGCGACCGCCTCGGCCAGGTCGCGGTCGTTTTCGCCACGCACGTAGAAATAGGCCTGGGCCCGCTCGGGAATGATGTTGGGCGCCTTGCCCCCGTCGGTGATGATCCCGTGGATCCGCACGGTGTCCTTGAGCTGCTGGCGCAGCATCCCGATCGCCTGGAACAGCAGCAGCACCGCATCGAGCGCGTTGACGCCGTGCTCGGGGTAGGCCGCCGCGTGCGACGCCCGCCCGTGATAGGTGAAATGGACCCGGTGCAGCGCGAGGTAGCCCTTCGCGACGTGCCGCCGGGAGGACGGGTGCACCATCATCGCGGCGTCGACCCCCTTGAAGCACCCCTCCTCGATGAGCTTCGCCTTGCCGTACCCAGTCTCCTCGGCCGGCGTTCCGAGCGCGATCACCCGGCCCGACCGGAAGCGCCCCGTTCCGAATTCGGCGACCGCGGCCGCGGCGCACGCGGATGCGGTGCCGACGATGTTGTGGCCGCAGGCGTGCCCCAGTCCCGGCAGCGCGTCCATCTCGCACAGGAAGGCGATCGCGGGCTTCCCTTTTCCGAAGACGTACTCGGCCCGGAAGGCGCTCTTCATCCCGGCGATCCCCCGCCGGACGCGGAACCCCCGTCCTTCCAGGAAACCGGAAAGCGTTTCGGCGGTTCGCGCCTCTTCGAGCGGCAGTTCGGCGAAAGCCGTGATGTCTCGGAGCATCCTTACGGCATCCGGTTGAAGGGAATCGGCAAGGGAGAGCAGACGTCGAATATCGGGGGTCATGCTCTCCAGTATACTTTTGACCCGAGGGAGACTACAATCGATTCCCCTATGACAAAATGGAAATCGTTCTCCGTCGAAACGCGCCGCGAGGCCATCGACGCCCTGACCCGCTTCCTCGTCGACTGCGGCTCGATCGGCACCGCGCACGACGAGCAGATCCTCAGTCCCGAAGGCGACCCGGCCGATCCCATCCCGCCGCCGCCCGAGATCGCCAAGCTCACCGCCTACTTCCCGGCGGACACCGACCTGCATGCCCTCAAGGCCGACCTGCTCGCCTTCATTCCCGTGCTCGAGGAATCGTTCGGCGCGGGCGTCGCGAAATTCGCCGGCGCCACCGAGATCACCGACACCGGCTGGGCCGAAAACTGGAAGGAACACTTCAAGCCGGTCGGCGTCTCCCGCCGCCTCGTGATCCGCCCCTCGTGGGAAGCCTACGAAGCGCAAGGGGGCGAGACGATCCTCATCATCGATCCGGGCCAGGCGTTCGGCACGGGAACGCACGAGACCACGCAGATGTGTCTCCAGATCATCGACGACCTCTACGCATCCGAACCGCACCCCCGCCACGTGCTCGACGTCGGCACCGGCAC
>JANXPS010000318.1 GCA_025357175.1 Deltaproteobacteria bacterium
ATCGAGGCAGCGAAGGCAGTCGGGGTTGGTCCAGTTGCGGTCGGGACGGATGTCGACCGGGCAGATCTTCTGGCACTTGCCGCATCGGGTGCAGGTCTCGGCGTTCCATGCAAGTTGCGCGAGACTGGATTTGTTGAAGAGGGAGAATATGGCGCCCAGGGGACAGGCGGCGCGGCAGAACGGCCGCTTGATCATCGTGGAAGTCCCGACGATGAACATGAGCATGGCGACCTTGACCCAGAAAAGCGCCTTGATCATCGACCGGACGTTGAGGTTGAGCGTCACCCAGGGCAGCCCGCCGATGAGCGTGCCGCAGGGGCAAAGCTTGGAAAACCAGTTTTCGTGGGTCAGGTACGGAATGATGAAAACAAGCCCGACCAGCACGCCGTAGCGGAACCACCGCGTCCAGACCGGCATGGACGCCTTGAATGCCCTGATCTTGTAGAGCATGTCCTGGAGCAACCCGAACGGGCAGAGCGTGCCGCAGGTCATCCGGCCGACCGACGCGCCGATAACCGCCAGCGTGCCCGCCCCGTAGTAGGGGACGGTGCCGGTGACCATGAAGTGCTGCAGGGTGCCGATGGGGCAGGAAAGAAGCGCGGAGGGACACGCGTAGCAGTTGAGGAGCGGGCTGCACATCCCCTTCACGGACCCCTGATAGAGAGAAGCCGTGAGGAAGCCCTGGAAATAGGAATTGGGCAGGATCGTGCCCATCGCCTGGAATATGCGGCGTTTCAGGAAGCCCAATTAGGTTGCCACCTTGACGAAGTTTCCTCGGAAAGCGCGATGCTGCGGGGTCACCCGACCCCGATGCACGAAAGTCAAAGCATTGCGGCGTTGAACATGACCTCGCCCACCTCTTCGCGGAGAATGCCGAATCCGAGGACGGACGCGGCAGCCAGGAACGTGAGAAGGAACGCAATGGAGCGGATATTCTTCATGCCGTACTCCCTGATCCTCAGTCTCCGCCTGACAGCCAGGCTTTCCGGTACATCGACGCGGCCCGCTTGAAATCACCCGCCGCCTCGAATGCGAACCCGGCCAACGCGCACGCCTCGGGGTCGTTCGGGTTCAGGGCGAGGGCGTCGGCGATCCATTTTTCGGCGTCGGGGATGTTTCCCTTTTTGCCCAGGATTGCCGCCTTGAGCAGCATGGCCGGGGGAAATGCGCCGTTCTTTTTTATCGCCAGATCGACCTCCCGCTCGGAGTCGGAGATCGAGCCAAGTTGCCAGTATACGCGCGCAAGGCCGGTCCGCGCCACAACGTTTTCCGGTTCGGCCGCGACCGCAGCCTCGAACTCGGCCTTGGCCTCGGGAACCCGTGCCGGCCGTTTTCTCGACCGCGACAGGTAGATTTCGCCGAGCATGACGCGAGGCGCCGCCCATCCGGGATCCGCGGCAGCCGCCGCTTTCAGCTTGGGCTCTGCCTTGTCGGACATCCCGGTTATGTAGAGCCGCCGGCCGAGATTATAGTTGAGCAGCGCCGCGTGGACCGGCTTGTGCCCGGTCTCTACCTTGGCGGCCGCAACAGCCTCGGGCTTCTTCATGCCGAGCAGGACCTCGACCATCTCCCTGATCTCTCCGGAGGCCGAGGACGGGTAGCCGTTGATCGTTGCACGGATGACGCCCCCTTCCCCCAGAATCGCGGTCGAGGGCACCGCGACGACGCCGTAGCCGCGGTAGATCTCGAGGCCGGCGTCGAACAGCACCGGATAGGTCAACCCCAGCGACTCGGTTTTTTCACGGATCCGCCTGACGTCCTCGTCGGAGCCGTGTTCGTGCTCGACGTTGAGCGCGACGATCTTGAGTCCTTTCGGAGCCAGTTCCCTGGAAAGCTTCTCGAGATCGGCGAGCTGGGTCATGGCCCGCTCGCTCCACGTCGCAAAAAATACGAGTACGACGACGTTGTCTTTCCTGAAACCCTCGAGCGATACCTCGGAGCCGTCTGCGGCCTTGAGCTTGAACCCCGGCGCTTCGGAACCCTCGGCGACATTCTTGAACGCGGCGGCGGAAGGAGGCGTAAGAAAAGAAAGCATCGCGCACACCATCGCCAGGGCTGCGGCAATCGGTACGATACGTCTTGGCATGTCGGATGGCCCTATTTCAGATGGTTGGGTTTGTCGGATGCATGGGGGTCGTGGCACTGGATGCACGGTTTCCCCTTGGAATTCCGGAGGTGCTGCTCGGAACTTTTCTGGTCGTGGCAGAAGGCGCACATAATCAGCGGTTCGCCCAAGGTCAGCGACTTTCCGGAAGAGCCGTGCGGGTCGTGGCAAGCCGTGCACTCGCCCGCGCCCAAGGGGCCGTGGACGAATTTGCGGTGGTCCTTGTGCTGGTGACACCGGTAGCAGACCTTGTCTTTCGGCCCCGAGACCTTGAATCCTTTTTCGGAGGCCAGATGACACCCGCTGCACTTTTCGACGCCGGGATGCCACACGTAGAGGGGCTTTGCATCGCCGGTCACCATGTAGACCTGTTCCTTGTTGCCGGAACGCGCGATGATCGTGTTCCGGCCCGGAGAAAGCGTCACGGTCAGGAAGAAGGCGTTCCTGTCGGTGGTGGCCTGCCCGGCGGATGATCCGTTGATGGACAGGTCGACCCGGTCGCTTCCCTCGGGCATTCGCCCGATGACCAGCGTCTTGCCGGGTGCGACGAGGTTGCCCTCGGCCGGCGCCAGGATTCTTAGCTGCTCGCTCTCGAGTGGCTTGATTTCGACGATCGGCATGGGCGCGGGAGTTGATTTGGCCGGGATAGGCCCGGCGGCGGCGAGGGATATATATCCCCCCGCCGTTGCCAGCGCCACTGCCAGGTATAGGACGATCGGTCCGGGACGACGCCCGGGCAGATTCAGGTTGAGCATCGAGATTTGCTACTCCTTGATGAACTTTTCGACGGCCTTGCGGTAATAGAGCGCCGCATTCTTGTAATCGGCCTTTTTCTCGTAGGCGACGCCGAGCCAGAACCAGGCCTTCTCGGGCTTGGGGTTCATCAGCGCCGCGGCGGTGATTTCGACGATGGCGTTGTCGATCGCGCCCGTCTCGAGATGGACCGAGCCGATGCCGAGCTGAGCTTCGCGGTTGGCCGGGGCAAGCGTCCTGGCCTCTTCGAACTGGAGGATCGCGTTGTCGAACTGCTTGCTCGCCACAAGCGCCTCGCCGTAGGCGATGCGCGCCTGGACGTTCTTGGGGTCGAAGGCGACCGCCTTCGCGAACGCGGCGCCCGCCTTGTCGACCATGCCCCGCTTGATCAGGGTGCGGCCGAATGCGAGTTCCTTCTCGGCCTCGCCTTCTTCCTTGCTTTTCTTGGGGAGTTCGACGGGCGTGACGAGTTTCTTGTACTCGTCTTCCTTCATCACGCCGGCAAGCACCTTGGCCTTGCCCCCGACGACGTCCTTGTAGTCCCGGCCGTGCCCGGCGTGTTCGAACGCGAACTTGCCATCCTTGCCGATGAGGCCCGTGGTGGGAAGGATATAGAGGCCGTAATCGGAATAGACCTTTTGTTCACGGTCGAACACGATCGGGAACTTGACGCCCAGGTCGGCGATCAGTTTTTTCGCTTCGTCGACGTTGTCGTTGTAGGAGGCGACGATGATGAACTCGACTCCCTTGGCGGACAGGTCGTTGTGCAGCGCGACCAGATCCTTGATCTGGTCGACGGAACGGTCCTGCGACAGTTTGAGGAACGACAGCATGGTGATCTTGCCGCCGTCCGGCTTGAAATCGAACGGTTTCCCGTCGACGTCGGGAAGGGAGAAGGCGATGGCCGGAGACCCCTCCTTGAGATTGCGGAACGCGGAACCGGTACCCGGCATGGTGAAGAAGAACAGCCCCACCAGGATCGTGGATACGAACAGTGACGCGCGGTGCTTGTAGATGCGAGACATTAACCGCCCCCCCCTATTCGTATTTGACCGGATTGACGCGGTCGTATGATTTGGGCTTGTGGCAACCGACGACGCAGTTTCCGCCGTTCTGGGTGCGCGTAAAGGCGACAGGCAGCATCCAGGACTTGCCGAACGGAACCTCTTTGCGGATGTGTTTGTCCTGGTCGCCCGCGTGGACCTCGTGGCATGCCTTGCACGACCGCCCCTTCTCCTTGTTGACGTGGAGGAAGTGCATGTTGACGTCGCCGTTGCGGAAGTTGGTCAACTTGGTCGTGACCTTGTCGAGGGCGATGTCCTTGTTGTGGCAGTCGAAGCACATGGCGTAGTTCTCGGTCGCGTACGGCTTGTAGAACTCGGCCGGGAAATATTTTTTGAGGATCTGCGGATTCTTGCTGCCGTGCGGGTCGTGGCACGCGTAGCAGTCGTTCTGCTGGACGGGGCCGTGCATGTTCTTGGCGGCCCTCACCTTGGAGCCCATTTCCTTGTGGCAGGTGTAGCAGATGTCCTTGGTGTGCGTCTTGAGCTGGCGCGGATAATCGGACGAGTGCGGCGTGTGGCAAGTGGTGCAGGGCCCCTTGTCGAGCGCCGTGTGTCGGACGGTGGCCTGCTCCATGTGCGCCTTGACCTTGGGATGGCACGAGTAGCAAAGGGCGATTCCTTCACCGGACAGCATGAAGGGGAAGTCGGAGTTGTGGGCATCGTGACACTTGAGGCACGACTCGAGCGCCGGCTTGTGCGGATACTTCCGGGAGAACTCGGCCTTGCGGTCTTCGTGGCACAGGAAGCATGCGTCGTTGCCCCGCGCCTCGAGCTGGTGCGGGTTGGGAGACGAGTGCGGGTTGTGGCAGACGTTGCAGTCGCCCGATGCGACCGGCCCGTGCAGGAATTTTTTGATCTGCTGGGTGTTCTTGTGGCAGAGGTAGCACAGATCGGAGGTCTTCTTTTTCTTGAGCTGCTTGGGCGCGTCGGACTGATGCGGGTCGTGGCAGCCGGTGCATTCGCCCCGCTTGACGGGGGTGTGCTTGAATTCGAAGCGGTCGACCGGTTTTTCCTGATGGCACTTGTCGCACAGCGCCTTGCCCTGGGCAACAAGCGTGAAGTCCGGCTTCTTGTCCTTGTTGGGATGCCCCTTGCGGGCCTCGGCGTGGCAAACGGTGCACATGCCGGCGCCCACGGGCCCGTGCACGTACGCAGCCTTGCCCATCGTCGCGTGGCATTCGGCCGTCACGCACGCATCGGCCGCAACCGCCTTGCCGGACAGGACCGCCGGTCCCATGATACCGAGTAGCAACGCTACAAGGCCTAGCCAGAACTTTCGCATTCGCAACCTCCCTGCCCGAGTTGGTTATTGTGCGAAAACCACTACCCCCTGTTGCTGATCAACCGCCACCGTAGGAGTGCAACCCCGCGAGGAACAGATTGACGCCAAGGTAGCACATGATGGTGGAAAGGAATCCGACAATCGAAAGGATGGCCGCCCGCCTGCCATGCCAGCCGCGGGTGATCCGCGCGTGGAGAAACGCCGCGTAGACCAGCCAGACGATGAGCGACCACGTTTCCTTGGGGTCCCAGGACCAGTACGTGCCCCAGGCGTAGTTGGCCCACGCGGCGCCCGTGATGATGCCGGCGGTCAGGAACGGGAATCCCCAGATGATGGCCCGGTATACCAGTTCGTCGAGCGCCTTGGCCGCGGGAAACATGCAGATGACGCCCGTGGTCTGCTTGGCCGCCTCGGACCTTGCCTTGAGCAGGTACATCACCGCGATGCCCGCCGATACGGCGAAGGCGGCGTAGCCCACGAAGCAGGTGATGACGTGCGCGTGGAGCCAGTAGGACTGAAGCGCCGGATTGAGCGGGGTGATGGCGCCGCCGCCCCCGTAGAAATGCGCGAACAGCATCGTGACGAATGCGATCGGGATGACGAATGCGCCGAAAACGAGCGACTCGTATTTGCGTTCGACGAACAGGTGGAAAAGGATCACGGACCATGCGAAGAAGACGAGCGACTCGTAAAGGTTGGTGACCGGGATGCGTCCGATGCCCATCTGGTAGGATTCGACCCACCGCAGACCCAGCGCCACGAACGAGGAAAGCGCCGCAAGCACGCAGATCCAGGTTCCGACGCGGGAGATCGACGGTTTGTCGCCGTAAAGCCCGACGAGATAGGCGACCGAGGCGATCCCGAGCAGGATCATCGTGAAGTCGAAGAAATATATGTTGTAGCCGATGTTCGCGACGGTGGGTTCCATTAGCTCTGCAACTCCTTCAGTTCGCCCTGTATTTTCTCGAAGTTCTTCTCGAAGGCAAGCCGGTTGCGCGTCGCGGCGCCGCCCACTGCCACGTCGATCTTGCCTTCGGCGGCGGGCGAGAGACGGATCCAGACGCGCTGGTGGGACATGAAGAAGGCGATCATGATGCCGATGACCATGAGAGTGCACCCCACCCAGACGATGTTGACGCCTGGATCGTGGGCAACCTGGAGGCCGGTCCAGGTGACCTGCTCGACGCCCTGGAGCGACAGCACGTACGCATCGCCGCGCCGGCGGTCGAGTTCGGGATCGGCCGAAGGGAGCCACATCGGGACGGGCTGCCGGCCCTCCTTCTCGATCTGGACCTGGATGGCCGGGCCCTTGCCTTCGAAGTTGTCCTGAAAATCGAGAAGCCGCACGATGCCCATGCCGGGGACGCCGTATGCCTCGCCACGCTGGAACAGCAGGTGAAAGGTTTCGGGGGGGGCCGAGTTGTCGGCGCGCCGGAGCAGCATGCGCGCGGCAGGTTTATCCTCGCCGTAGCTGGACTGGTAGAACCAGACCCCCTTGTAGCGAAGCGGGTCGTTGACGACGATCTTTTTCTTGAGGATGACCTGTCCGTTCTCGACGATGCTCAGGTCGGAGGCATACTCTTTCGGTTGGCCGGTGGGGTTGCCGAACTGATCCCGGTAATACTCGACCCAGAAATTGTTGCACCGGACCCTGAACCCGACGTCTTTCAATTCGGAACCGTTCCGGACCGGTACGAACTGGACGGAATCGCCGATCGGAAGGCCGAGGAATCCCTTGTAGCCGATCATGTTGCCGATGATCGCCCCGAGAAAGATGAAAATGATCGACAGGTGGGTGATGTAGACGCCGAAGCGCGAGATCACCCCTTTTTCGGCGTAAAGGTGAACGGCGTCGCCGTCGTTGGTGATGCGCGGGGCTGCGAAGGACGCGGTGAGCGCGGCGGTGCACTTGCCGGTCCACTCGGCCATGCTTCCCTTCTTGCGCCACCGGCCGGCCAGCGACAGCGACTTCTCGAACGCCTCGTCGAATATCGTCTTGGGATTGCGGACGACTTTGAGCACGCGCGGCAGCCTGTCGAGCGTGCAGCACGTGAGATTGAGGGTGAACAGGAACATGAGCCCGAGGAACCACCAAGAGTGGTACATGTCGAACATGCTGGTCTTGTTGAAGATGTTGATGAGCCAGTCTTCATAGATCTGCGCGGCCTTGTCGGGTCTCCCCTGTTCGATGACGGTCCCGAAGATGGATGCGGACGCCAGCAGAATAAGGACCGTGATGGCCAGCTTGAGCGAAATGAGGAAGTCCCATACCCGGTCGATCGGGGATTGCGCGCGCTTCTCGTCAACCATTGCCTGTCACCTTCAATTGTCGGGATTGCATACTGTATACCTTGCGGTAGTGCCCCAAGTCAAAGCATAAAAACCGAGGGCGGGGAAACCCCGCCCTCGGCACAGCCGGAACCCTTGAGCGCCTTATTTCTTTGCGTGGCACTCGTCACACTTGGTCGGGCCCTTCTTCGCCTTGTGGCAGTCTTTGCACTGCTTGTGGAAGGCGTCCTTAAGCGTCAGCTTCTTTCCATCGGCCGCCGCACCGTGGCACTTGGCCGTGGAGCACTTCTCTTCCTTGCCGGCCTCGTTCTTGTGGTGGCAATCCTTGCAGGCTTTCACCTTCTCGCCGTGGGCCTTGTGATTGAAATTGACCGCACCCTTTTCCTTGGCGATCGCATTGATCACGATTTTTTCAGGAGCCGCCGCGAACGCCGAGCCGAAAGCGAAAACACCCGCCAAAACAACCACCATTACCGCTGCAAACTTCTTCATTGGAACTCACCCCCTTCCGTTTTGGGTTATAACGAGAGATTGCACCTTGCACATCGTTCGGACTCGCGGTGAACGTCTGCTTCGATGAACCCCTTTTCGACTTCGTCGAATGTGGACCGGCTTTCGTCGGCCGTAAGTTTCGGCCCGTGGCACCGGACCCGCCACTCGGGGCTGTCGGTAACCTGGGGTTCGTGGCGACGCCGGTAGTTGTCCTGGAACCGCGCCTTCCTGACTTCGGAGACGCACAGGTCGCCATAAATGGCCAAAGCCGCGGCACGACCGGAAGCCGAGGCTTCAACCACGGTCGCGGGACCCCGAACACAGTCGCCGCACATATAGCCGGGAATTGTAAGGCCGTTTCCCTTGGAAATCAACCGGTAAACGTGATGATGAGGATCGACCAGCCTGCGCGTGGAACCGGGCGGGAGGAAGTCCATCGCGGGGCGGCTTCCGATGGCCATGATCACCACGTCGGCACCGACCTCGAATTCGCTGCCGGGCACGGTCCGGGGCATGATCCGCCCCTTGGAATCGAGCTCGATCTTCTCGACCTGGAGCGCCTCGAACCCGCAGACCTTGCCGTCCCGGACGAGGAACTTCTTGGAGGCGGTGCTGGGAAGCAACCGGATCCCCTCCTCGAGCGCCTCTTCGACTTCCCACTGGAAGGCGGGCATCGTTTCCCGTGATTCGAGACAGGCGATGGTGACATCGGCCACGCCCAGGCGGATGACGGTTCGGGCGACATCGATCGCGACCGCGCCCCCGCCGATGACGACGACCTTGCCGTGCAGGCGGACCGGCACTTTTTTCTTGACCTTGGCCAGGAAAGTGATGGCGTCGTGAAATCCGGCGCTTTCGTCGCCGGTGCCGGGCAGGCGGATCGCCGCACTGGTGCCCACCGCAATCAGTACGGCGTCGAACCCCTGCGCGGAGATGTCTGCGAATGTCAGGTCGGCGCCGAGCTTGCGCCCCCCCTGGAAATGGACGCCGCGATCGAGGATGGCCTTGACGTCGGACAGGAGCGCCTGATTGGGAAAGCGGAAATCGGTGACGCCATAGCGGATGGTGCCGCCCGGTTCTTCGTTTTCGTCGAAGACCGTGGTCCGGCAACCCAGACGCGCCAGCGTGTTGGCGGCGGAAAGGCCGGCGGGTCCGGCACCGATCACCGCGATGCGCGGCGATGGGACGCCGTCGGTGATTTCGGACGATGGGGTCACGCCCGCCGCATACCCGTGGTCCGCGGCGAAACGCTTGATCTGCATGATCGATATGGGGGAGCCGAATTCGTTGCGCACGCATTTCTGTTCGCAAGGATGAGGGCAGGCCCGGCCGCAAAAGGCCGCGAAAGGAAGTTTGTCGTGGACGAGCGCAAGCGCCTCGACCGGATAACCTTCCCGAACGAGGGCGATATAGTCGGGGATGTCGACGTTGGACGGGCATACGGCCTGACAGGGCGCGAGGATCGCGCGGAACCCCCGCAAGGCGTCTTTTCGGGACATATACCAGATGTAGGCGAAGGCGCCGAACAGGACGAAATGCCCGTAGGTTCCCGCCTGCCAGACGTCGAGGAGCAATTTGCCGGAAGAGCCCCGCCCGATGAGACGGAAGGCGGATTTTATGGAAGGGCCCTGCCAGACGTTGATCAGGAGGCCGAGCGCGAGCGGGACGAGCACCGCCCAGAAAAAGCCGACGCCGTATCGACCGCTGTAGAGGTGCCCGGCACCCGGCCAGAAAGCCGCCAGTTTGCCGGAAATCCGCCGGATGCGTTCCCGGTTGATTTCCCATAGGAGACGGTCACGCTGTCCGACACGGCCTGCGCAGTGATGACAGCGTTTTTCTTCGCCTTTCCGCTCGACCTCGCAAAGGAGGCAATCCTTGTAGCCGTATCGGAGAAGGTTTTCAGGACGGAGAAAGTCCATAAGTGTTCTATTTGTAGCCCTGCCGAAAGGAAAAAGCAAGGGGAACGGCACAGAAACAGAACATTGTAGCGGGCGGCAGGATCAAGCGTGCAGGTCGCGGCATATCAACACCTCGGGTCAATCCTCGGGACACATGCACAGCAAACCCGGTGCCAAGGCTACCCAAACCTCGCAGACGCCGAGTTCAGTGGGTTCGTTCACGGAAAAACGGCAAATCGAGGTTGCCGGGAGTCCCCATTGGGGGAGCGAGAATCCGTCGTCTCTTCAGATGGGGGATTCGAGCTCCGGAAGTGAACGCCGAGCGAATAGCTGGGAAGTTCAATCGGTATACCGAAATCACCAGGCGTCCGTGTTGGGGATTCGCCTCCGTATGCCGCACATCCTGTGCGTCATGCTCCGGCCCGGGTCGTCTGCCTGCCGCGGCCATCCATGGCCGCTCTTCCTCGCTACTCGCCCGGCGGCAGACTTCCGTTCGAATCCCCCTGGGGGGGACAATTTTTCTGAGGGGAATTACTTTGGAAAAGTTGGCGTCCCCAGGGGGATTCGAACCCCCGTCGCCGCCGTGAAAGGGCGGTGTCCTTGGCCTCTAGACGATGGGGACGCATGTGGAACAAAAGTTGGTGAGCCCAGCGCGGGTCGAACGCGCGACCCTCTGATTAAAAGTCAGAT
>JANXPS010000008.1 GCA_025357175.1 Deltaproteobacteria bacterium
GGACCGACCGGATCTGGAAAGACGACGACGCTCTACTCCGCGCTCGCCGACCTCAACAAGACGGCCGACAACATCTGCACCGCCGAGGACCCCGTCGAGTTCAACTTCGCGGGCATCAACCAGGTCCAGATGAAGGAAGAGATCGGCCTGACGTTCGCCGCCGCGCTCCGTTCGTTCCTGCGGCAGGATCCGGACATCATCATGGTCGGCGAGATCCGCGATTACGAAACGGCCGAGATCGGCGTCAAGGCCGCGCTTACCGGCCACCTCGTCCTCTCGACCCTCCACACCAACGACGCGCCGAGCACGGTAACCCGCCTTCTCAACATGGGCATCGAACCGTTCCTGGTCTCTTCCTCCCTCAACCTGATCGTCGCCCAGCGTCTCGCGAGGCGCGTGTGCAAAGAGTGCGGCGATCCGGTTTCCGTCGTCCCGAAGGCGTTGCTCGAAGCCGGAATGAAGCCCGACCGGATCAAGTTCGCCAAGCCCATGAAAGGAAAGGGATGCGACAACTGCAACGGCAGCGGCTACCGCGGTCGCGTCGCTCTATATGAAGTCATGCCGGTCAAGGAGGATCTGAAAGAATTGATCCTCCGGGGCGGATCGGCAATGGAGATCAAGCGCGAGGCCGCGCGTCTCGGCATGAAGACGCTGCGGCAGGCCGGTCTTTCCAAAATCGAAGAAGGCATGACGACGCTCGAAGAAGTGCTGCGCGTCACCGCCTCCGATTGATCGCCCAGCCGATGGAGGCTCTTTAGATGATCACGATGCAGGATCTGCTCACGCAGATGTACGAAAAGGGGGCCTCGGACCTGCACATCACGACCGGTGTTGCTCCGACGATCCGGGTCGACGGTCGGCTCGTCCCGATCGGGACGGAGGTGCTGGGTCCGGCCGACACCAAACGGATCTGTTACAGCATCCTGACCGAGGTGCAGAAGCAGCGATTCGAGGAAGAGTGGGAACTCGACCTGTCGTTCGGCGTCAAGGGGCTCTCCCGTTTTCGGGCCAACGTCTACATGCAGCGCGGAGCCGTCGCGGGCGCCTTCCGGACCATTCCCTTCCGGGTGCGGCCGTTCGAGGAACTCGGGCTGCCCCCGGGCCTGAAGGATCTCTGCAAGAAACCTCGCGGCCTGGTTCTCGTCACGGGCCCCACCGGTTCCGGAAAATCCACGACCCTTGCCGCCATGATCGACAAGATCAATTCCGAGCGGCAGGAGCACATCGTAACGGTCGAGGATCCGATCGAGTACCTGCACCCCCACAAACGGTGCCTGGTCAACCAGCGCGAGGTCAACGCCGATACCCAGAGCTTCAAGAAGGCGCTCAAGTACATCCTTCGCCAGGACCCCGATGTCGTGCTCGTCGGCGAGATGCGCGATCTCGAAACGATCGAGGCTGCGCTCACCGTGGCCGAAACCGGGCACCTGGTCTTCGCGACGCTGCACACGAACTCGTGCGTCCAGACCATCAACCGCATCCTCGACGTATTTCCCCCGTACCAGCAACCCCAGGTGCGCGCCCAGCTTTCTTTTGTCCTTGAAGGGGTCGTCTCCCAGATCCTGGTCCCGAAGGCGAGCGGCGCGGGTCGCGCCCTGGCGCTCGAGGTGATGATCCCGAACCCCGCCATCCGCAACCTCATCCGCGAAGAGAAGGTTCACCAGATCTATTCGCAGATGCAGGTGGGGCAGGCGAAGTTCGGCATGCAGACGATGAACCAGTCGCTGATCGCCCTCCTGCTCAAGCGCGAGATCACGCTCGACGATGCCATGGGGCGTAGTTCCGACCCCGACGAATTCCGGAACCTGCTGACCGCCGCCCAGAACCGGGCGGCCGGAATGCAGCGAGGCATGTAGTTCTTTTAGATTCGGAGGTTATGATGGCCAAGTTCTCCTGGGAAGGAAAAAACAAGAACGGCACCGTCGTCACGGGCGAGATGGAGGCCCCCAACGAGGCGTTCGTTCTTGCCCAGCTGCGCAGGCAGCAGGTCGCGCCGACCAAGGTTCGGGCCAAGGCGAAAGACATCGGCTTCAAGTTCAATTTCGGCGCCGGGAGTGTTACCCAGAAAGAACTGGCCATTTTCACCCGCCAGTTCGCCACGATGATCGACGCCGGTCTCCCGCTGGTCCAGTGCCTCGAAATCCTGGGAAACCAGCAGGAGAACGCCGCGTTCAAGAAGATCGTTCTCAGGGTCAAGGAAGATGTCGAGGGCGGCTCCACGTTCGCCGACGCGCTCGCCAAGCACCCGCGCTTCTTCGACGAGCTTTTCGTCAACCTCGTAGCTGCAGGCGAAGTCGGCGGCATCCTCGACACGATTCTGTCCCGCCTCGCCGCATACATCGAAAAGGCGATGAAGCTCCAGAAAAAGATCAAGAGCGCCATGGTCTATCCGAGCACCATCCTGGCCGTGGCCGTGATCGTCACCCTGGTCCTGTTGCTCAAGGTCATCCCGATCTTCGGCGCCATGTTCAAGGATTTCGGACAGACGCTGCCCGCCCCGACAGCCTTCGTCATGGGGCTTTCCGACTGGGTGCGTAAATATTTCCTTCTCGGCATAGGCGTGGTCGCCGGCATCGTGTTCGCGATCAAGTGGTACTACAAGCAGGAATCAGGGCGTCGAAACATCGACGGCCTCCTTCTCAAGACTCCCGTCATCGGCAGCCTTCTCCAGCGGATCGCCGTCGCCCGCTTCTCCCGAACGCTTGGCACCATGGTCAGTTCGGGCGTGCCGATTCTCGAAGGCATGGACATCGTCTCGAAATCGGCGGGAAACAAGGTCATCGAAGAAGCGATCGCCAAGGCGCGGCTCAGCATCAGCGAAGGCAAGACGATCGCGGATCCGCTCGCCGAATCCAAGGTGTTTCCGTCGATGGTGACCCAGATGGTCGCCGTCGGAGAGGCGACCGGCGCGCTTGACACGATGCTCAACAAGATCGCCGACTTCTACGATGACGAGGTCGACAACGCCGTAGACTCCCTCACGGCGCTGCTCGAACCGATCCTCATGGTATTCCTCGGCGTGGTCATCGGCGGCCTGGTCGTCGCGATGTACCTCCCGATCTTCAAGCTGGCCGGCACCATCGGTGGTTAATCTCAACGCTTGCGCCTTTCGCCGGTGAAACGTCCGGGAAGGGGTACTGCCTCCGAGGCGCCCGCCGCCCGGAATCTCCTGCTAGTCCGAACGGGGATCACCTTCGCGCTCCTGGCGTCGGTGGTCTCCGTTCATTTTCAGGAACCCGCGCTTCTGCTCACGGGAGCCTTCCAGTTCCTCTATGCGGCGGTCGTCCTGTCCTACGGCTGGCTGCTGCTGCGTTATGCCTTCTGGGGAGCAAGGGAATTGCCTCCTGTCGCCGCGATCGTCCAGGCGCTGGTCGATGTCGGATTCGTCTCGATCATCGTCGTCGCGACCGGCCTTTACGACAGCGTCTTCACGTTCATGTACATCGTGGTGATCCTGCTCGGCAGCATGGAGCTGTACATGCAAGGCGCCATTGCCTGGGCGCTGCTCGCCGCCTGTTCATGGTCCGTGATGGTTTACCTTCAGAAGGAAGGGGTGATTTCCCCCCCCGGTCTTGATGCGACCACGATCAGCTGGGGAGCGTTCGCCCGGTCCGCCTCGACCAATTCGATCGGGTTCCTGATAACCGGCCTGCTGTCGGGCCTCCTCGGCCGGGACATCCGGCAGACCCGGGAACGGATCCTCGATCGCGAGGAAGACCTCCAGAAACTCGAGCTGTTCAACACCTGCGTGGTCGAGAACATTCCTTCGGGAATCATCACCGCGGGCATTAACGAGCGGATCAGCCTGATCAACGATGTCGCGTGCGGGATCCTCGGCGTCGAGCGCGAGGACGTCGAAGGCAAGCCGATCGAGGTGCTTTTCACCGGCAGCGACGCGCCGGTCCGGCGCGAGGACCTCCGCGTCCTGCGCCCCGAGATGTCCTTCCATAGGGCCGACGGCGTCGAGCTCTTCCTGGGGTTTTCCTCGTCGCCGCTCCGGGATTCCGGAAATTCGATCATAGGCCGCGTCGTCATCTTCCAGGATCTGACCCCCATCAAGCGGATGGAGGAGCGCATCCGCATCGCGGACCGTCTCGCGGGGGTCGGCGAACTTGCCGCCGGTCTCGCACACGAGATCCGAAACCCGCTGGCCTCCATCGCGGGCGCCTCGCAGATGCTGCACGAGGCCGGCGACCTGCCGACCGAGTCGCACACGCTTCTCGACATCATCGAACGGGAAAGCACGCGGTTGAACGGGCTGATTTCCGAATTCCTCGAATTCGCGGGACCGATGCCCAGGGACGTCAAGGCGGTCGATCTTTCCGCGCTCGTCGAACGGATCTCTGGTGCCGTCCGGCACGGGGAGGCGCGGGAGAAAGGGGTGACCGTCGAGATGCGCGGAAATTCCCCGCAGTTCGTCGACGGGGATTCCGAACAGCTGTCGCAGGTCCTGTGGAACCTCCTTAGAAACGCGATCCAGGCGACCCCGAAGGGGGGGCGCGTGACCGTCGATATTTTCCCGCAGGTGCGGCACGGAGAGCGATTCGTGGTTCTGACGGTCTCAGACAACGGGACCGGCATCGCTCCCGGGGATCTGGGCCGCATCTACAACCCCTTCTTCACCACGAAGGAAGGCGGGACGGGACTCGGGCTTGCGATTTCCCAGCGCATCGTGATCACCCACCGCGGTTTCCTCGAGGTGCGGTCCACCCAGAACGAGGGGACGGTCTTTTCCGTGCTGCTCCCGGAAAGGACTGAACCCGAAAATGCTTCCTGAATCGGCTCGAGTCAGGATTGTGGGCGCGGGGCTGGCCGGTTCGGAGGCCGCCCTCGTTCTTTCGTCGGCAGGCGTTTCCGTCGAACTGATCGAGATGCGGCCGCATCGCGCTTCGCCGGCGCACGCGGGCTCGTCGTTTGCCGAACTGGTATGCAGCAACTCGCTCGGTTCCGAAAAACCCGAAACAGGCAAGGGGCTCCTCAAGGCGGAACTGCGGGCCCTGGGATGCAATCTCCTCTCGATCGCAGAGTCTGTCAGGGTCCCGGCGGGGATGGCGCTCGCCGTCGACCGCGAGCGCTTCGGGGAACGGGTGACCGAGGCGATCGCCCAACGCGGCAACATCCGCGTGAACCGGTGCGAGCAGCGTTCGATCCCCGACGAGTCGCCGGCCATCCTCGCCTGCGGCCCCCTTCCATCCGAGGCGCTCGGGGAATCGATCCGCGCCATGTTCGGCAGCGATGGGTTCTATTTCTACGACGCGATCTCGCCGATCGTCGATGCCTCGACAATAGACCCGGCTTGCAGCTTTATCGGCGACCGGTATGGCGACGGGGTCGGCGATTACCTGAATCTGCCGATGTCGAAGGAGGAGTACGACGTCTTTTTCGAGGCGCTGATGTCTGCGCGCACCGTTCCTGCCCGGACCTTCGAGACGGAGCAGCATTTCGAGGGTTGCATGCCGATCGAGGCGCTTGGCGCCAGGGGGGCCGAAACGCTCCTGTTCGGCCCTTTCAAACCGGTCGGACTGCGGGATCCGCGGACGGGATCGAGACCCCACGCGGTCGTCCAGCTTCGAAAGGAAAACGTGCAGGGTTCGATGTACAACATGGTGGGATTCCAGACCAAGCTCGCCTGGCCCGAACAGGCGCGCGTCTTCCGGATGATTCCCGCCCTGCGCAACGCCGAGTTCCTCCGGTACGGTTCCGTGCACCGGAACAGCTACATCGATTCCAGGCATCACCTGCTGCCGACGCTCGAGTGCCGCGAGAGGCCCGGTCTCTATTTCGCCGGTCAGGTGACCGGTGTCGAAGGGTACATCGAATCGATCGCCTCGGGGTTCGCGGCCGGAACATTCGTCGCGAACAGCCTGCGGGGGGAATCCCCCCCTCCTTTTCCCGCCGACACCATGATCGGTGCGCTGCTTCGTTTCGTCACCACACCGGCCGAGGGGGCGTTCCAGCCGATGAACGCCAATTTCGGTCTCCTACCGGAACCGGCTCCCGGAAAGAAGAAGGAACGAAGGGGCCGGCAGGTCGCGGCCGCGCTCGAATCGATCGCAAGCTACCGCAGCGAGTCCTTTTCCTTTGACCCGTTCTGTGTTAAATAACACTTTTTAAACAGTCTACCGGGAGGCAGGGTGGAATCCGCGGTCGCCCGTTTCGGGCAGTTTCTCCATTCGGAGCGCAACGCTTCGGGGGAAACCTCGCGGGCTTATCTCCGCGAAATCGAAGATTTGAGGGGGTTCCTGTCCTGTGGTGCAGCCGGGGGGGGCGACGTCGATTGGCGGGCCGTCACCATCACCGACCTTCGGCGCTACGTCGCATCGCGGCATCCCGGAAGAACGGGCGCCACGCTTGCCCGGACTGTCTCCGCGCTTCGGACATTTTTCGCATTTCTGGGCGGGCAAGGCGACGTCGCCGCCAATCCGGCGACCGGACTGGTCGCCCCCAAACGCAGGATGTCACTCCCCGGGTTCCTTCCCGTCGACGAGATGCTGGGTTTGCTCCAGTCGCTTCCAAGGTCGACCGTGACCGACCTGCGCAACGCGGCGATCCTCGAATTGCTCTACGGGGCGGGCATTCGCGTCGGTGAGCTTTCCTCACTCCGATGCGGCGACGTGTCGCTCGAAACGTCGACGGTCCGGGTCATGGGCAAAGGCCGAAAGGTGCGCATTGTCCCCCTTGGGGCCATGGCGGCCGGGGCGATTCGCGATTACCTGACTTTTCGGGCGCCGGCCGATGCCGGGCGCGAGGCGCCGTTATTCCTGAACGCCCGGGGCGGGCAACTAACGGCCAGGAGCGTGGCGCGCATTCTCGATGCAGCCATGATCGGCGCGGGGCTTTCGAGGCACCTGTCGCCTCACGGAATGCGTCACTCTTTCGCGACCCACCTGCTGGAATCGGGCGCCGACCTGAGGGCGATCCAGGAGATGCTCGGCCACTCGTCGCTTTCGACCACGCAGCGGTACGCCCGGGTCAACGTGGGGCATCTGCTGAAAGTTTACGAGACGGCACACCCGATGGCGAAGGAGGACGGATGACCGAAATGCGCGGCACGACCATACTCGCCGTTGCTCGCGAGGGCAGGGTGGCCATCGCCGGGGACGGGCAGGTGACGCTTGGCAACACCGTGCTCAAGCACACGGCCCGGAAAATCCGTCGCCTCCATCAGGACAAGGTCGTGGCCGGTTTCGCCGGATCGACTGCCGATGCCTTCACCCTGTTCGAAAAGTTCGAGGCCAAGCTTTCGGAATTCAGGGGCAACCTGAAGCGGTCCGCGGTCGAACTGGCCAAGGACTGGCGCACCGACCGGGTGCTTCGCCGCCTCGAGGCTTTCCTGATCGTCACCGACGGAAGTTGCATCATGCTGATATCGGGCGCCGGAGACGTGGTCGAACCCGACGACGGCGTCGCAGCCGTGGGATCGGGCGGCCCATTCGCGCTTTCAGCGGCCCGGGCGCTTGTCGCGCATACCGGCCTCGGCGCGTCCGAGATCGCCCGCGAGGGAATCCGGATCGCATCCGAAATCTGCATCTACACCAACGGGAACATCGTGGTCGAGGAGATCGCGGCACAATGAACGACGAAGCCAAGAAGGAAGCGGCTTCCAAGCCGCTTTCCCCCCGCGAAATCGTTTCCGAGCTCGACCGCTACATCGTGGGGCAGCGAAACGCGAAGCGTGCGGTGGCGATCGCCCTTCGCAACCGATGGCGCCGGCAGCAGGTTCCCGAATCGCTCAGGGACGAAATCGCCCCCAAGAACATCATCATGGCCGGGCCGACGGGCGTCGGAAAAACCGAGATCGCGCGCCGCCTCGCCCGTCTCGCACAGGCGCCGTTCATCAAGGTCGAAGCGTCCAAATTCACCGAAGTGGGTTACGTCGGCCGCGACGTCGAATCGATCATTCGCGATCTCGTCGAGATCGCGGTCCACATGGTTCGCGCCGAGGAAACCGAAAAGGTGGTCGCGAAGGCTCATGTCCAGGCCGAGGAACGGCTCCTCGACCTGCTGCTCCCGCCCGTGGTTCCGCTTTCCGGCGAAAGTTTTCCCGGGGCTTCGGTCTCCGATTCGCGCGAGCGCATGCGGGAGATGCTGCTCAGCGGCAGGCTCGCCGAAAGGATCGTCGAGGTCGAGGTCCGGGAGGGCGGGGCGCCCGCTTTCGACATCATCGGCGTAAATGCCGGCGGCGGGAACGAGGGGATCGAGGGCAACATCCAGGAAATGCTCGGCAACCTTTTCCCCCGCAAGACCCGGCGGAAAAAGGTTCGCGTGTCCGAAGCGCTCCAGATGCTCGAAGCCGAGGAAGCCGTCCGAATGGTCGACATGGACTACGTCAAGAAATCGGCCGTCGAGCGGACCGAACAGTCCGGGATCGTGTTCCTCGACGAGATCGACAAGATCGCGGGCCGCGATGGCGGGCATGGGCCGGATGTCTCCAGGCAGGGCGTTCAGCGGGATCTCCTGCCGATCGTCGAAGGGAGCAACGTCGGCACGAAGTACGGCATGGTCCGCACCGACCACATCCTGTTCATCGCGGCCGGGGCGTTTCACATGACCAAGCCGTCCGACCTTATCCCGGAACTCCAGGGGCGCTTCCCGATCCGCGTCGAGCTCGACTCTCTCGGCAAGGACGATTTCGTGCGAATCCTGACCGAACCGCACGGCGCGCTGACGCGCCAGTACGAGGCGATGCTCGCCGCCGAATCGGTAACCCTGTCGTTCACGGCGGAGGCGATCGAACGGATCGCCGACATGGCTTGCGAGGTCAACGATCGAACCGAAAACATCGGAGCCCGCCGCCTCCATACGATCATGGAAAAGCTGCTCGAGGAACTGCTGTTCAGCGCCCCCGAAACAGGCAGCCGCAGCGTCGTCATCCAGCGGGAATACGTGGACGAAAAGCTTTCCGGCATCGTAGGGGATGTCGATCTCAGCCGGTATATCCTGTAACCGGGAATGCGCGGGGGGGAAAGCATGCAGGGATACATCCAGAAAGCCGAAACGCTGATCGAAGCGCTTCCGTATATCCGCGAATTCGCGGGCAAGACCGTCGTGATCAAATACGGCGGTGCGGCGATGAGGGACGAGTCCCGAATCGCCTCTTTCGCCGAGGACATCGTACTACTCCAGTTCGTCGGGATTCGCCCGGTCATCGTCCACGGCGGAGGGCCCCAGATCGACCGGCTGCTCGAGAGGCTTTCCATCCCGACCGAACGTCGCGCCGGTCTCAGGGTCACGACGCCCGAGGCGATGGAAGTCGTCGAGATGGTTCTGGGCGGCACCGTCAACAAACAGATCACCGCCCTGATCAACCGGTTCGGCGGCCGGGCGATCGGCCTGTCCGGCAAGGATGCCTCGCTGATCAGGGCCCGCAGATACGACCTGCCGGGACCCGACGGAAAACCACTCGACCTGGGCGAGGTCGGCCTCGTCGAATCGGTCGACGCAACCGTGATCTCCACCCTCGAGGCCGGCGGCTTCATGCCGGTGATCGCACCCATCGGGGTCGGTGACAACGGGGAGGCCTACAATATCAACGGCGACACGGCGGCGGCCGGCATCGCGGGCGCGCTCAAGGCCGAGAAGTTCATCCTCCTGACCGATGTCCCGGGCGTCCTCGACGGCGAAAAGAAGCTGATTTCAACCATGACACGAACCGCCGCGCACGCTGCGATCGCCGACGGCACGATCAGCGGCGGCATGATACCGAAGGTCGAGTGCGGACTCGAGGCGCTGGCGGGCGGCGTCCACAAGGTGCATATCATCGACGGGCGGGTTCCCCACAGCGTCCTTCTCGAAATATTCACCGATGCGGGGATCGGGACCGAGATTACCCGTGCCTAGAGGGAGTTTTACGTCATGAACAACGCAACGATCGCCGAACTGACCGCCGGGTACCAGATGGGAAACTACACCCGTTTCCCCGTCGCGTTCCTTCGCGGCGAGGGCGCCCGCCTGTTCGATGCCGACGGCCGGGAGTACCTGGATTTCCTGGGCGGAATCGCGGTGGCGCTCCTGGGCCATGCGCACCCCGGGGTGACCCGGGCGATCGCCGACCAGGCGGCCTCCCTCGTGCACGTCTCCAACCTGTTCCACGTTCCGGTGCAGTCCGAGGTTGCCCGGCTGCTGTCTCTTGCGACGATCGGCGGAAAGGTGTTTTTTTGCAACAGCGGCACCGAGGCCAACGAGGCGGCCATCAAGCTCGCCCGGAAATGGTCCTCCGACCGGGGGAGAACCGACGCCTACGAAATCGTGGCGATCGACGGCTCCTTTCACGGACGCACCTACGGAAGTCTTTCGGCCACGGGTCAGCCCAAGTTCCACGAAGGGTTCGGCCCGATGGTTCCCGGGTTCCGCGCCATCCCTTTCGGCGATATCGAATCGCTCGACGCCGCCCTCAACGACAAGACCTGCGCTTTCCTGGTCGAACCGATGCAGGGCGAGATCGGTGTGAGAATGCATCCCCCGGGCTATCTCGAAACGGCCGCCGGACTCTGCCGGGATCGGGGCATCCTGCTGATCGCCGACGAGATCCAGACCGGAATGGGACGCACGGGCGAAATGCTCGCGTCGAAGCGGTTCGGGATCATCCCCGACATCGTCACGCTGGCGAAAGGGATCGCCAACGGGCTTCCGCTCGGCGCCGTCGTGGCGCGTGACGAAGTGGCGGTCTCCTTTAGCCCCGGCAGCCACGGAAGCACATTCGGGGGCAACCCGGTCTGTTGTTCGGCCGCCAGGGTCGTCCTCGAAACGATCACCGCCCCGGGCTTTCTCGACGAGGTCAAGCGGAAAGGCGATCGGCTGGCCGACGGACTGCGCGCGATCGCGGGCCGGCGGTCGGACATCGTCTCGGTTCGCGGCATGGGCCTCATGATCGGGGTCGAAATGTCCGTCGAGACCAAGCCGATCGCCAACCGCGCCCTTGAGCACGGATTCATCGTCAACGCGTGTTCGGGCAATGTCCTGCGCCTGCTGCCTCCGCTCAACGTGACGGATGCCGAAATCGATCGCGCGCTTTCCCTGCTGGAAGCCGCAATGCCGGAGGAGCGCCGCAGTTGAAAAAAGATTTCCTGAGAATCCTCGACCTGACCGACAAGGAACTTGTCCGGTTGCTCGACCTTGCCGACGCCTGGAAGAGACGGGGCGGCGACCGTCGTCCTCCCACACCGCTCAAGGGGAAGACGCTGGCGATGGTTTTCCAGAAAGCATCGACCCGAACGCGCGTCTCGTTCGAGGTCGGCATGACGCGTCTCGGGGGCCACGCCCTGTTCCTCTCCCCGCAGGATACCCAGATCGGGCGAGGCGAGCCGCTCAAGGATACGGCGAGGGTGCTCGGCCGCTATACCGACGCGATCATGGTCCGCACCTTCGGCCATTCGCTGGTCGAAGAGATGGCGCTGCACTCGCGGGTGCCGATCATAAACGGACTGACCGACGACCACCACCCCTGCCAGATTCTCGCCGACCTGCAGACCGCCCGCGAACGCGGGAAAAGCCTTCGGAAGATGAAGGTCGGGTTCATCGGCGACGGGAACAACGTCGCCAATTCCTGGGTCGAGGCGGCGCACCTTCTCGGGTTCTCCCTCCACGTCGCGTGCCCGAAGGGGTTCGAACCCAGCCCGGAGATCATGGCCGAGGCCGAAACGGTCGGGCGCGGTGAGGTGCGCATCGTACGCGATCCGGCCGATGCCGCCGCCGGCGCCGACCTGCTCTATACCGACGTCTGGACCAGCATGGGGCAGGAGACCGAAAACAAGCGGCGCATGAAGGCGTTCAAGGGGTATTGCGTCGATTCCGCACTGCTTTCCGCCGCCAAAAAGAACGCGATCGTCATGCACTGCCTCCCGGCTCACCGCGGGGAGGAAATAACCGATGACGTGATCGAGGGGCCGCAATCGGCCGTGTTCGAAGAGGCCGAAAACCGCCTCTACGCCCAGATGGCCGTCCTCGATACACTCATCCCACATTGAACGCACGGGAGGCAACGCAATGAAGAAGAAAATCGACAAGGTCGTGCTCGCGTATTCCGGAGGGCTCGATACCTCCGTCATCCTTCGGTGGCTGATCGAAACGTACGGCTGTGAAGTCGTCGCGTTCGTGGCAGACCTCGGGCAGGGCGACGAACTCGCGCCGGTCAAGGCCAAGGCGAAAAAGACGGGGGCTTCCAAGGTCTACGTCGAGAACGTACAGGACGAGTTCGTGCGCGACTTCATCTTTCCTGCGCTCCAGGCCAACGCGGTCTACGAAGGTTCCTACCTGCTCGGCACGTCGATCGCCCGGCCGCTGATCGCCAAGAAGCAGATCGAGATCGCCATCAAGGAAAACTGCAAGGCGGTTTCCCACGGCGCGACCGGCAAGGGAAACGACCAGGTCCGTTTCGAACTGACCTATTTCTCCCTGATGCCGGACGTGCAGATCATCGCCCCCTGGCGCGAGTGGGACATGAACTCCCGCACCGACCTTTGCAATTATGCGAAAAAATTCGGCATCGAGACGCCTGTTACCGTCGAGAAGCCATACTCGAGCGATCGCAACCTGATGCACATCAGCTACGAGGGAGGCATCCTCGAA
>JANXPS010000021.1 GCA_025357175.1 Deltaproteobacteria bacterium
CCTCCATTTACGACACTCCAAACCGCAGAGGCGAAGCGGGACGGGTAACGGCGACGACCCCTACTCGCGTGGCGCTAGCCGGGGAGCATTGGGCTGAGACGCAAAGCGAACCAGGGCGGGAGGTCGTCCCCCCGCCTCGTGGTTCGCGGCGTTGCGTTTACCGCTGCTGGAGCGTTTCGTACGCCTTGTATTTGATCGACTTCTGGGCGGCCCTGGCGGCGGGGGCGTTCATGTCCTTCATCGCGTCGAGGCTCCTGCCGTACTCGTTCGCCTGCTCCATCGAGGCCGCGACCGCAGGCGATGGGGGGGCCGCTGCCAGGCCGGCGGCGGCTCGGCCGAGCGTCGCCCTCGCTTCCTCCTTGCGCCCCTGGTCGGCCAGTCGCGCCGCGTCCTGCACCAGCACGTTCGACTGCGCGACCGCCTTTTTTTCCTGCACCGACCGGTCGAACCCCTCGCGATAGCTGCGCTCGTCCCGGACCAGTTCAAGGAAAAAGGCTTGGGAGGAGCCGATCACCGTTTTCGAAGTCGCAGGATCCCGATAGCGAATGACTACGTCGCCCACTTCCTTGACGCCCGGGCGCTCTCCGGCCACGTTTAGATTCGCGAACACCGTCCGACGCTCGCCCGCGGACAGGTCGCCAAGCCGGATGACGAAGCTGTCGCCGTCACGCCGCCATTCCCGGCCGAGCACCGAACCGAAGCGGCAGTCCCGCTTGAGGCGGATGATGATCTCGACGTCGACCGCCGACGTCCGCGAAGCCGAGTGGAACTCCCCTTCCAGCGCCGCCACGATCCGTTCCGGATCGCCCAGGTAGCGATAGTTGCCTCCCCCGCCGCCTGCCACCATCGTCATCAATTCCTCGTCGAAATCGTTGCCCACGCCGAATGTCGAGACCGACACGCCCCGTTCCGGCATCTCCGCCGCCCGCTCGCGCAATTCGCCGCGGTTGGTCGTTCCGCGGTTGGCGAGCCCGTCGGAGAGGAGCAGCACGCGGTTGACGTATCCCCTTCTCTGGCCGCTTTTCGCCTGCCGGAACCCTTCTTCGAGACCGCCGGACAGGTAGGTCGCGCTGCCCGGGTACAACCCCTCTATCAGCCGGTGAAGCGTCTCCCGGTTGCGTCCGACACGCTGCGACGGCCACGGAACCTGCACCTGGTCGTCGTATGCCACGATCGAGAGGATATCGTCGGTGCCCATCATGTCGACGAGCTGGTGGGCCGCCGTCTTGACGAAATCGAGTTTCCGCGCTTCCGCCATCGACCCGCTCCGGTCGATGACGAGGGCGAGGTTCAGGCGAGGACGTTCTGTGCGGACCACCGGAAGGTCGGGAGCGACCACCTGGATCTGGATCGTGCCGTCGCCTGGACCGGGGATGAGAACCCGCCGGTTTTCAGCCCGGACATCCAGCACAAGGTTGGCGGCGGCCGAGCACGAGGCGAACAAGGCCAATGTCGCGGCCGTGGCGACCAGGGTAACGATCCGTTTGCCGAACTGCTTCGATTTCATTTTGTGCCTCCGTATCGGACGGGATGAATTCGTCTTTCCTGCCCGAGATACCCGACCCGGCCGGATAATATTCCACCCCGCCCGAATTATTTTTCACGCGGGAATAATTCCCTCTCCCGTGTGGTATAGAGGGTGTGTGATGGGTGCGGAACACTTGGATGAACGGGACGAACGGCTCGCGGCGATGGCGGCGGGAGGCGACCGGAAAGCCTTCGAGGCGCTGGTGACGCGGCATCGCGAGTCCGTCTACCGCCTGTGCTGGTCCGCCTCGGGGAACCACGCGGATGCGGACGATGCGGCCCAGGAGACGTTCGTCCGGGTGTATCGCGCGCTGCCCGGTTACGACCCGGCCAGGCCTTTCGGCCCGTGGCTGAGAAAGATCGCCTGGAACTGCGGGCTCTCCGGTCGAAGGGATTCGCACTCGGGCGTCCCGGTAGTCTCCGGAATCGATGCGCCGGAAAGCGCGGATCCGGCACCGGGGCCCGAGGAAGCGGCCTCGGGGAACGAAGAGCGGGGACGGGTGGCCGGTGCGATGGCCGCCCTCCCAACGGATCTCAGGACGGTGATGGTGCTCAGGGCGGTCGAGGGACTTTCCTATGCCGAGATCGCGGAAACGGCCGGGATCCCGGCGGGCACTGTCATGTCGCGGCTGTCGCGGGCACGCGAGCGTCTGCTCGGCGCCTTGGGAACACGCCCGGGAGAGGGGTCATGATGGACTGCAGGGAAACGCGGACGCTGCTGATCGCCTTTCATGACGGAGAGCTGCCCGCCGCGGATCGTGCGCAGGTGGAAGCCCACCTCCGGGGCTGCGTCGAATGCCGCGCATTGCTGACCGACCTCGCAAGGGCGGACAAGGCCGCCGGCGTCCCCGACCCCGGTTCCGAATACTGGAGCCGTTTCAACGCCCGCGTCCTGGAACGCGTCGAATCGGAGGCGGATGGCCGGAAGGTCGCCCTCTTGCGGCCGAAGCAGGGCTGGATGCGGCAGCAGTTCCGCTACCTCGTCCCCGCGGTCGCCGCTGCGGCGCTCGTCGTCGTGGTCGTCCGGTACGCGGGAATCGATCGCGGCGGGCCGGCGGCGCTTCATGTCGCCCCCCCGGCGCTGCAAGCGGTCTCACCGCCGGAAATAGCATCTCCCTCGCCGCTCGCGCCGCTCGAAAAGGACAAGGCGCTTCGTCGGGAGAGCTGGAAGCGGAACGACCGCGAGCCGGTCGACCATGGCTCATCCCCTTCGACGCCCGTGCAATACGCAGAGGGAAATCCGCCGCCTCCCCCCGCCCTCTCGTCGATGCCCGCTAGGCCCCCGGCATCGCTCCCGGCACCGGCTCCGGCATCGGCTCCCGCATATGCACCTGCGCCTCCCCGGGAAAATGAAGCGGCCGCGAGGGCGGATGCTTACTCCAGGGATCAGGCGGCTGCCGGCGCAAACGTCGCCGCATACAGCGAGCGGAAAGCCGAAAGCATGGCCAGGGCAAAATCGGCCTCACCCATGTTCGAAGCCGCCCCGCCCCGCCCGCCCTCATTCTGCGACCTCGCCCGGAAGCTGGCCGCCGAGGGAAAATTGAAGGAGGCGGAATCGGCGCAGAGAGCCTGCCTGGACAGGGATCAGGCGCCCGCGACACAGGAAACCGGGATGGTCTTCCTCGCCGAACTGCTCGACCGGCAGGCCCGCTTCGAGGAAGCCGACGCGGTCATCGAGGAGGCGAGGCGTCAGTTCCCGCGCAGCCGGCCACTCGACCTGTACCGGCAGCAACGGCCGATGGTGCAGCAGCAGAGCCCGGAGGGTCGTTGATTATTGCTTGACGGCAGGACGATATCGAGGATCACGGGCAAGCAGGCTTCCGCCGGGATGGTCCGCCGATCCGGCGGGGAGTATCACGACCGGCTTGTCGATCTCCAACTCGTTGTCGGACGGAGACGAGTCTTCCCACAGGAATACGGATCCCTTGATGCGATATTCTCCGGGGATCGCGTCTTTCGTATCCCATACGAACGTTTCCTTCGTGACGCGGCTCCCTTCTCCGCCAAACCCGTAACTGTAAAGAGCTGTCGCCACTTCACGGCCGTTCGCAGTGATGCTTGCCCGCGCGGAGCCGGCACCCTCGGCGTGGTTTTCGACGATCATCTCGATCCGGATCGGCTCTCCCGCCCTTGCCCTGGCCGGAGTCACCCGGACCTCGCGAACGATCAGGTTCACGTCCATTCCGTTTCCCTCCGCCTCGCTCGAGAACAACCGGATTTCCCGGGCAAAAGCCGGGTATTGGAAACCGGAAAAAACAACCAACGCGGCGATGACGACAAGCGGCCTGCCCATTCGGCCACCCCCTACCGTTAATTTGATAGGAGAAAAGCGGGAAAAGATTCCTGACCCGCGCCGGAAAACGTCAACTTCCGAACCGGTTCACCGCCTCGATGACCTCGCCGATTTCCGCATCCGTGTGCCCAAGCGAACAGGGAAGGCTCAGGATTTGCCTCGCAGCGAGGTCGGCCACCGGAAAATCCCCGCGGCATTTCCCGGCCAGGACCGGCTGCCGATGCGCGGGAACCGGGTAGTGGATTCCGGTGCCGATCCCTTTCGCCGCGAGGTATTCCCGCAAGTCGTCCCGTCGTGGATGCAATACGGGGTACAGGTGGCGGGCGGGGGCGGTCCCGGGCAGGGGAACAGGCCGCCGCAACGCGGGAAACAGCCCCCGGTCGTAGGCGGCGGCATGGCCGTTTTTCCGCCGGCGCATCTCGCCGAGGGAGGGCATCTTGACGCGCAGGAACGCCGCCTGCAGTTCATCGAGACGGGAGTTGAGACCGACCGCACCGGCAATTCCCGGCTCCCCGCACCCGTAGTTTCGAAGCATTCGGATCCGGGATGCCACCTGACCGTCCCCGGTGACGACGGCCCCCCCGTCGCCCAGCGCTCCCAGGTTTTTAGTCGGATAAAAGCTGAAGGCGGCAGCGTGGCCGAAAGCGCCGACCGGACAGCCGCCGTGGGAGGCGCCTTGCGCCTGCGCGCAATCCTCGACGATGAGCAGGCCGTGCTTTCCCGCGATCGCGCCGATCGCGTTCATGTCGCACGCGAGCCCGTAGAGGTGGACAGGCAGGAGCGCCACGGTGGACCGGGTCAGCCGCCCGACGACGTCGTCGGGATCCATCAGCAGCGTATCCGGATCCGGATCGGAAAGGACGGGAACAAGACCGCAGCGCATCACTGCGAGGATCGTCGCAATGCAGGTGTTGGCGGGAACGATCACCTCGCCTTCCGTCGCGGCGCCG